>JADYZL010000452.1 GCA_020853155.1 Bryobacterales bacterium | reverse complement strand
CTCTCGAAGAGACCATGCCCTAGCCCTTCTTGGGTTCTTGCGTAGCCTGTACGTAACGGTAGCGAAGATCGGTGAGCGTATTCTCGAGTAGCAGCTTTTCCTGGATGTCGAGATTGCCCTTCGTCTTCTCTTGCAACATTCCGAGCATGTCGATGGTATGACGGGCGATGGGCAGATTTGCACGGGGAGGTTCATTCTCATCCATGCGCAAGAGGCCAAGCTGGATCTGGGCCTGCGTCGTCAGCGAATAAACGAGAAAGGAGAAATCCGCCGGAGGGATGGGTATCGAACTCCAATCGGGTTCCTCGGATGGCTCGGCGCCGGCAGCAGATTTCGAAGAGATGGGGAGCCCATCGGGCCCCAGGATGCGGTTTTGGGTATCGTCAGCCATGGTTTGAAGGATTACTCCCAGTTTAACGCGCCGATCGGGCGCCGGCTCAAAACGGCCGGTGCAAATCCGCGCGCGGGAAACGGGTTCGCGACGAAATCGAAAGCGCGGTCACGGTTCCGGCAACCGGAGTGAAGCCGGGATGACGCTGTTTTCTTGCACCTCGCGGCCCCGGATATCAAGGCGAGCGGGCAGCCAGCCCAAGGCAATGCCGAAGACGGCGTGGCCCCACAACAGATGCGAATGATCTCCGTAGATGACGAGATACGGCGACCAGGATTGCCACCAGAGCCGGTCCCCCGCCAGAAAGAGCACCAGGGAGAATGCGACGCCGACGAGATACGGGCCGATGCCACGCCTGCGGGAGCGGAAGCCGAAGGCGAAGAGCGTGCCCGCAACCATGAAATAGAGAAAGGCGAGAGAGAAGCCGGCGAGCGTCCAATATCCGATGCCGGCATCGAAAATGGTGGAGGGATACAACCCGATCGAGAAGAGATTGCCGTACCTGTACCAGCGCATGCCGGAGAAACCGGCAAGCAAGGTCATGAGGGCGAGCGCGGACAGACCGCCCAGCGCGGAAACCTCCACACCCGCGGCGAGCCGCTTCGCCCCATTCCTTAGCGGGAGTAGGATGCTCATTCCCCTTCAGCCTATCGCAAGCGCCCCATTGCTTTACCGGTCCCGGAAAGCCGGATAGGGCAAGCGCCGTTTCGTCCGCGCGCAGTGGCCGTGGGGGGATGGGGGTTCGTAATACTTTTGTCAGACCGTGGCGGCATTGGAGACGAACGCCGGAAATGCATCTAGTATCGGAGTTGAAGAGCTTCTAGTAGATTATGCTTCCATCGAATCCCCTCTCCGTTCTTGACCCCGGAACGCTCACCGCGGAATCGGCGCGCCACCCCAAGGGAAGCAGCGCACGAGTCCTGCTCAGTTCTGTGTTCGGCCCTTACGCGCAGGACGACGAGTTCGGGAGCCGCGGCATCAACCCGATGGAGCTTTACCATAACCAGGTGACTCGCGCGCAGGGCCCGTTCTCTCTGCGGATGTTCCATCGCTCCTGGGGCATCATGATGATCCAGCACAACATTTCCGCTCCATGCACGGTGCTCGATTTCCCCACGCGGGAGGCCTTTGAGCGGGAGTTGCAGGCGCATTCTTACGATGTGGTGGGGATCTCTTCGATCATCGTGAATGTGGGCAAAGTGCGGGAGATGTGCCGCATCGCACGCCGTCTCGCGCCCCAGGCGAAGATCGTGGTGGGCGGGCACGTGACGGCCATTCCGGGGATCGAATCGATGATCGACGCGGATCATATCGTGAAGGGCGATGGCATCGCATGGATGCGCGGCTACCTGAGCGAGGATGCAGCGGCTCCCATTACGCATCCGCCGATCGTTTCGGGGTTCGATACGCGCGTGATGGGGATGAAGATTCCCCGGCCCAGGGGCTCCGTGGCGGCCACCATCATTCCCTCTGTGGGCTGCCCGCTCGGATGCAACTTCTGCACCACCTCCGCGTTCTTCGGCGGCAAGGGGAAGTTCCTCAACTTCTATGACGACGGCGACGAACTCTTCGAAGTGATGGAGACCATGGAGCGAACGCTCCACTGCCATTCCTTCTTCGTGATGGACGAAAACTTCCTGTTGCACCGGAAACGGGCGATGGGGCTGCTCAAGCGGATGGAGGAAGCGGGGAAAGCCTGGGAGATCTACGTGTTCTCCTCGGCCAACGCCATCCGCAAATACACGATGGATGAACTGGTTCGACTGGGGGTCTCGTGGATTTGGATGGGACTTGAATCGCCGAAATCGCGGTACCAGAAGCTCTCCGGCGCCGACACGCGAGAACTCGTGGCGGAACTGCAAAGAAACGGCGTGCGGGTGATGGGCAGCACGATTGTGGGGCTCGAACACCATACGCCCGCGAATATCGAGGAAGAGATCGAGTACGCGGTCTCGCACAATACGGACTTTCACCAGTTCATGCTGTACACGCCGATCCCGGGCACCGAGCTATACGCACAGGTGAAGGAGGAAGGCCGCCTTCTCGACGCGAACCTCGCGGATATCCATGGGCAGGCGCGTTTCAACTTCACGCATCCGGCGATTTCGGGCGACGATTCCAAGCGGTTTCTCGACGGCGCTTTTCAGCGCGATTTTGAGCGCAACGGCCCCAGCCTCGCCCGTATCTGCCGCACCACCCTCGAAGGCTGGAAGCGCCACCGCGCGCATCCGGATGAGCGGGTGCGCCGCCGCTTCACCCATGAACTGCAAACGCTGCGTACGGCCTACTGCGG
>JADYZL010000451.1 GCA_020853155.1 Bryobacterales bacterium | reverse complement strand
GGCCGCTTCGTTGTGCTCATCGGGGTGGAGCGTCCGGGCCATCAATTCGAGGAACAGACCGACGTCTGTCACCACCGGCAGCAACTGGCCCGTTCCCCGGTCCGAAACCTTGGTGGCCACCGCCGGGTTGATATCCACACAAATGATTTTCACCCAACTGGGCAGCATATTGCCGACGGCGATGGAATGCAGCATGGAGCCCAGGCATAGCACCAGGCCCGCGTCCCGCAATTGTTCCGCGTAAAGATCCTGCGCCCGGTTCATATCGGTGACGGTTTCGGGCAGCGGTCCATCGTCGCGCAGGCTGCCCGCCAGCACGAAGGGCACACCGGCGCGGACGCATTCGTAGAGCACGCCCTTGGTGAGCGCGCCCTGCTCCACCGCCTCCTTGATGCCGCCGCTGCGATAGATGCGGTTGATCGCCCGCATGTGGTTGCGGTGCCCGTGCTCTTCAAGACCGCCATCGGACAGGCGCACACCAAGAGAGGTTCCCAGCATGGCCGCTTCGATATCGTGGACGCCGAGTGCGTTTCCCGCCAGAACCGCTTGTATGTAGCCCGCTCGAATGAGCTTGGAGACGGCCTTGACGCCGCCGGTATGCACCACCACCGGACCCGCTACCAGCACGACTTTCTTCCCCGAGGCCCGGGTTTGCTCCATGAGCGCCGCCGCCTGGCGCACGGCTGTTTCCACCTGCCGCTCTGAACTCACGCCGTTCGACATGAAGGCGAACGAAGAGCGGTCCCGGTCCTTGGCCTCGGGAATCACCCGGACGCCGCGCAAACCCACGACTACCTGGTCTCCCACGCGAAGGTCGCGCAGCCTGCGCGCGAAGGCACGGCCTTCCCGGACGACAAGCATGGCGTCCATGCGCTGATCTTCCACGGTTACCCAGCGGCCATCGACGCGCACCATCGTCCGATGATTCGTGGAGGAGTAGAAATCTTCCGGCGCGCAGCGGTCTTTCTCCACCGGGCGCAATGCCGCATCCTGGGTGGTGACCGGGTAGCAGCCCACGGTGTTGAGGTTCTGCAGCAGACGTTCCATCGCCACTTCGCTGGGGGTTTCCACGCGCAGGCGAAGGTAGGAGGGGTCGTCATTCGTCCGGCCGATCCGGAACTCTTCCACTTCGAAGCGGCCGCCGAATTGCACCACTTCATCGAATACGACTTCGAGAATCTGGGAGTCAATCAAATGACCCTGGGCTTCCACCACTTCCTGGTAGGGAAGGGGGCCGGCGGGCGTGGAGCGTTGCTGTGCGTCGTTCATGAAATCGAGATCTCGCGAAGCCACGGGCGGCACGGTTTCCTCAAGGCGTTGCTTCCTCAGGGCAGTGCGCGGCGGGGGAAAGATAGGGAGCGCGGAGCGCCGGCAGGGTACGGCGCTCCGCGCGGTTATTGTGTCAGGCCTGCACCAGGAAGATGGGCAAGCCCACTTTGTTGGCGTAGTTGGGGCGCATCCGGTCCACGTTATACATGGTGTCGATCTCGACGGCCCGCGGACCCAGTTTCGGATCGGGAATGGGGACCATGGCGTACTTACCGCTGGAAATCGCGGTCATCAAGCCGCTCTTACCCTGGTGAATGGCGTCGATCGCCATGTTGCCGAAGGTGGTGGCCACCATCTTGTCGATGAAATCCGGCTCGCCGCTGCGGAGGTCGTAGGTGAGATCGCTCACCACCGTTTCTTCCTTCACCTTGGACTTGATGTACTCGCTCAAATCCTCGCCCACATTGGCCTTCTTGCGATGCCCGTAGGCGTCCGCCTCGCCATAATGCTTCACTTCGTAACCATCCCACTCCGCGCCTTCGGAGAGCACGACGAGCGAGTAATTGCTGGGGTTCAGGCTCTTATCGCGCAGCAGCAGGTCCACGAGCTTGTCCACGTTGAAGCGGTATTCGGGAATGCAGCAACGGATGGAGGTGACGTAGGCGGTGTAGAGCGCGGTGTGCCCGGCGTCCCGCCCGAACACGCGGAAAATGCCGATGCGTTCATGGGAGCCAATCGTGGTGCGCTGCCGCTGGATGGCGTCCGTGGCGCGCGTGATGGCCGTGGAAAACCCGATGCAATACTCGGTGTTGCGCACGTCGTTATCCATCGTTTTCGGAATCGCGATCACCTTGAAGCCAAGCTCATGCAGATGGGCTGCGTAACTCAAGGTGTCGTCGCCGCCGATGCACACCAGATAGTCCAGCCGCAGGTCTTCGAGTGTCTTCAGCACCTTCTTGCTGAGATCGTAAGCCTCGAAGGTCGAGCCGCCCTTCGTGATGGATCGCTTCGGAAAATCCGCGGCATTCAGGAATTCCGGCACGGACTTCATCTTCGATGGGTTGGTGCGGCTGCTATGGAGAAACGTGCCGCCCGTGCGATCAATGGTGCGCGTATTCTCCCGGTTCAGCGGGAGAATGTAGCGCAGGGTGCTCGCGAAGTCTTCGAGGTCCACGTGGGTTAGGCCTTCCCAGCCGCGGCGGATTCCCACGACTTCGATGTCGTGCTCGCTCCCGCGATAGACGACGCCCTTGATTACCGAATTCAAGCCGGGCACGTCGCCGCCGCCCGTCAGGATGCCAATCCGTTTGATGGCCATACGTTGCTATCTCCTTGATTGCAGGCGCAATCGCCGCCCACTCGCGGCGGGCCTTCAGGCTTGCCTTTCGAGCCGATGCCTCTCGCGAACAGAGAGCGAGACATGCATGGCCGGGCAATTCGTGCGTGGCTGCGCCATGAGCCAAGCTCTCCCGGCACTCCCCGAATGCGCCAAAGCTTATTGTATCGTTCCACCCGGACTTCAGTCTTCCATCGGGCGAGAAAATCCGGCATGGCAGGCTCCGGAAGCCTGCCTGCTCGTGGAAAAGGGGAGATTCGCACCCGGCCGAACGGCATCGCGGCGGCCGGAGGCCAAATTCTTTATAGATCCTTTATATCTGCTCGCGGACTCCTTGCAATTTCTTTATCCGGGAATTCCTAATCTCAAGTTGATGAGAAATTGTCCGGTTCGTGAAATGAGGGTTTGCGTAATGATGGATTCGCTCTGCATCGGTCTTGCAATTGCTTTTTTTTCGATTTCCCGATGGTTCATCCGGGGAACGGAGGCGGCCCGATGAACCCGCTCTATCTTCTCGGGGGAGGGATCGCCATTGCCCTGCTCGTCTACCTCTTCGTGGCCTTGTTTAAGCCGGAGAGCTTCTCATGAGTTGGGCCGATACCGTTCAGATTGCCATCTATCTTGGGGCCCTGCTGCTGTGCGTGAAGCCGCTCGGCTCCTACATGGCGTGGATCTACGAAGGTCGATGGAGTTGTGGACTTGAGCGCTGGATCTACCGTGCCGCGGGAGTGAAGGAGGCACTCGCCATGTCCTGGAAGTGCTACGCGAGAGCCTTCCTCTTCTTCAATGCCGCCGGATTCGCCGCGGTCTACGCCATGCTCCGCATCCAGCAATTCCTGCCGTGGAACCCGCAATCGTTTCCAGCGGTGGATGCGCATACCGCATTCAACATCGCCGCGAGTTTTGTGAGCAATACAAACTGGCAGAGCTACGGAGGGGAGAGCACCCTCGGTTACTTTGTCCAGATGGCGGGGCTGGCCGTGCAAAACTTTGTCTCGGCAGCTTCCGGAATGGCAGTGATGGCCGCGCTCGCTCGCGGTCTCGGATCGCAGGGCACGAAAAGCATCGGCAATTTTTGGGTGGATCTGGTGCGGAGCACGCTCTACATCCTGCTGCCGCTTTCGGTGTTGTTGACGGTGATCCTGATGTCGCAGGGCGTGATTCAGAACCTGAACCCCTACGTGACCATGGCGGAAACCGGGCAGGTGCTTCCAATGGGGCCGGCGGCCTCCCAGGTGGCGATCAAGCAGTTGGGAACGAACGGTGGCGGATTCTTCAATACGAATTCCGCACATCCGTTCGAGAACCCGACGCCATTTTCCAATTTCGCGGAATGCCTTGCCCTTCTGCTGATTCCGGCGGCGCTGTGCCATACCTTCGGCTGTCTGGTGAAAGACCGGCGTCAGGGTGTGGCGCTGCTTGCCACAATGCTCGTGATCTTCCTTCCACTACTGCTGCTGACGGTGCATGCGGAGCAGGGCAACATGGAAGGCAAGGAAGTGCGCTTCGGCACAACCAGTTCCGCGCTTTGGGCCGTGGCGACCACCGCGGCGTCAAACGGAGCGGTGAACTCCATGCACGATTCGTATACCCCGCTGGGCGAACTGGCGCCGTTCTTCCTGATGCAGTGCGGGGAAGTGGTGTTCGGCGGCGTGGGTTCCGGCGTCTACGGGCTGATCGTCTTCGCGGTGATCGCCGTATTTCTTGCCGGGCTCATGGTGGGACGGACGCCGGAGTTTCTGGGCAAGAAGATCGAAGCCTTTGAAATGCAAATGGCATCCATCGCCATCCTTGTGCCACCCCTCTGCGTGCTTCTGGGAACCGCAATCACGGTGGTCTCTCCGATGGGGTTGAGTGGATTGCAGGACCGCGGGGCGCACGGGTTCAGTGAAATCCTCTATGCGTTTACTTCGATGGCCAACAACAATGGCAGCGCTTTCGCCGGCTACGGCGCGAACACTCCTCTCGTGAACATCGCCGGTGGGCTTGCGATGCTGATGGCCCGCTTCTGGGTGGCCCTGGCCGTTCTTGGGATTGCGGGCTCACTCGCGCAGAAGAAGATCATTCCCGCCGGCGCCGGGACGCTGCCCACGCATACGCCACTGTTTGTAGGCATCCTGGCGGGCACGGTGGTGATTGTGGGCGCGCTCGCGTTCATTCCCGCGCTCGCGCTGGGGCCCATTGTGGAGGTGCTTCGATGAGAACGAGTTCGATGTTCGACCCACGCATCGTCAAAGGCGCTCTGGTGGATTCCGTGAAGAAGCTCAACCCGCGTCACCAAGTGCGCAATCCAGTGATGTTTCTGGTGCTGGTGGGGAGTGTGCTCACTACGGCGCTCGGAGTTCAGGCGATCTTCTGGAATGGGGAAGCCCCGGCGGGGTTTATCGTCGCGGTCAGCGTCTGGCTGTGGTTTACGGTGCTCTTCGGAAATTTTGCCGAGGCAATGGCGGAGGGGCGGGGCAGGGCACAAGCCGATGCGCTCCGCAAGAGCCGGCGGGACGTGAGCGCCAAGAAGCTTGCCGAGCCCTCCCATTGGGGTTCTTATACAGTCGTTCCCGGTTCGCAACTGCGCCGTGGAGATGTCGTGCTTGTCGAGGCCGGGGACGATGTACCCATGGACGGAGAAGTTATTGAAGGCGCCGCATCCGTGGACGAGAGCGCGATCACGGGGGAAAGCGCGCCCGTGATCCGGGAGAGTGGCGGGGACCGTTCGAGTGTCACGGGAGGCACTCACGTTCTCTCGGATTGGCTGGTCGTTCGCGTGACGGCGGAGGCGGGGGAGAGCTTTCTAGAGCGCATGATCGGGATGGTGGAAGGGGCGAAGCGGCAGAAGACGCCGAACGAAATCGCGCTCGGAATCCTGCTTGCGGCGTTGAGCATCGTTTTCCTGATCGCCACGGTGACGCTGCTGCCCTTCTCCATCTTCGCGGTGAACGAGGCGGGGCGCGGGGAGCCGGTCACGGTCACCGCCATCATCGCGCTGCTCGTGTGCCTGATCCCAACCACCATCGGGGCTCTGCTTTCGGCAATCGGTATCGCCGGGATGGACCGGATGCTCCAGGCAAATGTGCTTGCCACCTCCGGCCGCGCCGTGGAGGCGGCGGGAGACGTGGATCTTCTACTGCTCGACAAGACGGGCACGATCACGCTTGGGAATCGCCAGGCCGCCGCTTTTCTTCCCGTTTGCTCGTGTACCGAAGCGCGGCTGGCCGACGCGGCACAACTCGCCTCGCTCGCCGACGAAACACCGGAGGGCCGGAGTATCGTTGTCCTCGCGAAGGAGAAGTTTCAACTGCGAGAGCGTAGCCTGAGTGAACTGCGCGCGCAGTTTGTCCCGTTTTCGGCCCGGACGCGGATGAGCGGCGTCGATTTGGACGGGCGCCAGATCCGGAAAGGGGCGGCGGAGGCCATTGAGGCGCATGTGCTTGCGTCGGGCGGCGGTTTCCCGCGGGAGGCGCGGGAGTGCGTGGAGCAGATCTCGCGGCAAGGCGGCACGCCGCTGGTGGTCTCGGAAGGCTCGGAAGTGCTGGGAGTCGTGCAACTCAAGGACGTGGTGAAGGGCGGGATTCGGGAGCGCTTCGCCGAACTGCGCCGCGGCGGTATCCGCACCATCATGGTGACCGGAGATAACCCCCTTACCGCCGCGGCCATCGCGGCGGAAGCGGGTGTAGACGAGTTTCTGGCCGAAGCGACTCCGGAACGAAAGCTGCAATTGATCCGGGAGAAGCAGGCGGAAGGCCGGCTGGTGGCTATGACCGGAGACGGCACGAACGATGCTCCCGCGCTAGCCCAAGCCGATGTGGCCGTGGCAATGAACTCGGGCACCCAAGCGGCGAAGGAAGCGGGGAACATGGTGGACCTCGATTCCAACCCAACCAAACTGATTGAAATCGTGGAAATCGGCAAGCAGATGCTGATTACGCGCGGGGCGCTTACCACCTTCTCTACAGCGAATGACATCGCGAAGTATTTCGCGATTATCCCCGCCGCGTTCGCCGGCGTCTATCCGGAACTCGGTGCGCTGAACCTGATGAGGCTGGCTACTCCGGAAAGCGCGATTCTCTCCGCTGTGATCTTTAACGCGCTGATCATCGTCGCGTTGATTCCCTTGGCGCTGCGGGGGATTGCCTATCGTCCCGTCTCCGCCGCCGTCCTGCTGAGGCGCCATTTGCTGATCTACGGAGGGGGTGGAGTGCTGCTGCCCTTCGCGGGAATCAAAGCCGTGGATCTGGTTCTTACGGGAATGGGGTGGTTATGATGGCTGCATTTCGGATGCTCCTGGTGCTTACAGTGCTGACGGGGATTCTCTTCCCGCTGTCGATGGTGGGTGTGGCGAGGCTATGCTTCCCGGCCAAGGCGGAGGGGAGCCTGATGGAACGAGCCGGGCGGGTGGTGGGATCCGCGATGATCGGGAGGCAGTTCGACGATCCGAAATACTTCTGGCCACGCCCATCGGCGACGAGCCCGTTTCCCTACAATGCGGCATCGTCCTCCGGCTCGAACTTGGGGCCGCTTAACGCCGACTTGGGCGCGGCGATGGCTGCCCGCAAGATCGCCCTGCTGCGGGCGGATCCAGGCAACCGCGCGGCAATCCCGATCGACCTCCTCACGGCCTCGGGTAGCGGCCTTGATCCTCACATCAGTCCGGATGCCGCCTACTACCAGGCGCCGCGAGTGGCCCGGATTCGCGGAGTGCCCCTCGCGAGGCTCCATGCTCTGATCGCGAACCGCACGGAAGGGAGACAATTCTCCGTTCTGGGCGAGGCCCGCGTGAATGTGGCTGAATTGAACCGCTTGCTGGATGCACAATAGGACAATCGTGAAGCCTGATCGACCGAACCCGGACGACCTTCTCGCGCTGGCGGAACAGGAGGCGAGACAGAGCCAGCGCGGCCACTTCAAGATCTTCTTTGGAGCGGCTCCCGGTGTCGGGAAGACCTACGCCATGTTGCGTGCGGCCCGGCGGCAACTGGATTCCGGCGTGGATGTGGTGGCCGGAGTGGTGGAGACACACGGGCGCAAGGAGACGGAGGACTTGTTGGAAGGGATCCCGCTGCTGCCGCGCCGGGATGTGCTGCATCACTCCATCACGATCGGGGAGTTCGATCTCGATGCCGCGCTTGCGCGGAAACCGGCGCTGCTTCTGGTGGATGAGCTTGCGCACACGAATGCGCCGGGTTCGCGGCACGTCAAACGATGGCAGGACGTCTTTGAACTAATCGACGCGGGGATCGATGTCTATGCCACGCTCAATGTGCAGCACCTCGATAGCCTGAACGACCTCGTGGCGCAAGTCACGGGCGTGATTGTGCGGGAGACGCTGCCGGATTCCGTATTGGATCAGGCGGACGAGATCGAACTGGTGGATCTCCCCGTCGATGAGCTCCGCCGCCGCATGGAAGAAGGGAAGGTCTACTTCGCGGGCCGCGCGCAAACCGCGATGGAGAATTTCTTTCGCCCTGGGAATTTGATCGCGCTCCGCGAACTGGCGCTCCGCCGCACGGCGGACCGCGTGGATGCGCAGATGCGATCCTACCGGCGCGCCCACGCGATTCAATCCACCTGGCCCGTGGCGGACCGCGTAATGGTCTCGATCGGCCCCAGCCCGTTCTCCGCCAAGCTGATCCGCACCACGAAACGGCTGGCGGACCGGTTGGACGCGAAATGGATCGTGGCGTATGTGGAGACTCCGCAGCAGGCCGGCGCATCCCCCGAAGTGCGCCGGCGCGTATCCTCCGCATTGCGTTTGGCTCAGCAACTCGGCGCGGAGACGGTTACGTTGACGGGCGACGACGTTGTCACGAGCCTGCTGCAGTATGCGCGTTCGCGAAACGTCTCGAAGATCATTGCCGGCAAGAGCGCAACGCCGCGATGGTGGCGGCTGTGGCGTGAGTCCCTACTCGATAAGCTCATCGCCGGGAGCGGGGATATCCAGGTGCTGGCGATCTCGGGAGAGCCGGAAACGATCGGCATTCCTCAGCCGGGCGCTGCCGAAGGCCGCACGGAGAATTGGAGAGATTACGCGGTTGCGGGCGCCGTCGTAGCCGCTTGCAGCCTGGTATCTCTCGCGCTGCGCGGGATGCTTTCCCCCGTCAACCTCGCGATGTTCTATCTGCTCGGCGTGCTGGTGGTAGCGATGCGATTCAATCGCCGTGTCGCATTCACGGCATCGGTGCTGAGCGTTGCGGCATTCGACCTGTTCTGCGTTCCGCCCTATTTCGCATTCGCGGTTTCCGATTACGAGTATCTGCTGACGTTCGTGGCAATGCTCGCCGTGGCAAATATCGTCAGTACTCTCGCGATTCGTATCCGGTTGCAGGCCGTTCATGCCGCGGGCCGGGAGGCCCGAACGCAAGCCCTTTACCGGTTGACCACGGAGCTTAGCGGCGCAACGGAAGCGGTTGCGGCGGCGCGTACGGCCACGGCCGTCACGCAGGAGGAACTCGGTGTTGGGATTGCGCTCTATTTTCCCGATGAATCCGGAAAGATCGCGTTCGGAGACCCGGCGGAGACGGGCGTGGCGGTGGGCGAAGCCGGGGTGGCGCAATGGGTGCTGGACCATGGCAGGAATGCCGGGTTCGGCACGGAAACGCTTCCGGGAGCCGCGGCGCTGTATTTGCCGCTGAAGGGCGCAAAGGACACGCTCGGCGTGATGGCCGTCGCCGACGGGAAGGATAGCCTCGTTCTGCATCCCGAGCAACTGCGCCTATTGGAACTCTTCGCGAGCCAGACGGCCCTCTCAATAGAACGGATCAAAGCCACCACCGCGGCCCGTGAAGCGCAACTGAGGGTAGAAACGGAGCAGATGCGGAGCGGCCTGCTTAGCGCCGTCTCGCATGATCTGCGCACCCCGCTCGCCGCGATCACGGGCGCGGCAAGCAGCCTGATTTCGCAACGCCGGCAAATGAGCCAGGAGACCCAGATGGAACTCTTGGAGAGCATTGAACTGGAAGCGGAACGGTTGAGCCGGCTGGTGGCGAATCTACTCGAAATGACGCGGCTCGAATCCGGGGCGCTGGAGGTCAAGCGGGAGTGGCACCCGCTCGAAGAGATCGTGGGCGCGGCTCTGACGCGCCTGGACCGGCAGCTACAAGACCGCCGTGTTGCTACGGATATTCCAGAGAATCTGCCGTTGGTTCCCGTGGATGACGTTCTGCTCGAGCAGGTCTTCTTGAATATATTGGAGAATTCCATCCGCTACTCCCCCGCCGGCTCCAGGATCGGTATCTCCGCACGGGCGGGAGACCAGGGTGTCTCGATCGATTTTACGGATTCGGGACCCGGATTCGAGGCAGGCCAGGAAGCGCGAGTCTGGGAGAAGTTCTATCGCGGCCCTGGCGTGGCCGTGCGTGGAGCGGGGTTGGGGTTGGCCATCTGCCGCGCGATCGTTCTCGCGCACGGAGGAACCATCGGCGCGAAGAATCGTAGCGAAGGAGGAGCCGTGATTCATATTTGGCTGCCGCTGGTTGGCACACCGCCGGAGGCGCCCCACAGTGACTAACATGCCGGAGTTGTTGATCGTCGAAGACGATCCCCAGATTCGAAAGTTTCTGCGCGCCACCCTTGCGGTGGAGCAATACCGTTTTCAGGAGGCGGAAACCGCCGCCGAAGGCATTGCCCAAGCTTCGGCTCGACAGCCCGATCTGATTCTTCTTGATCTGGGCCTGCCGGATCTGGATGGAATGGAGGTCATTCGGGAGGTCCGCAAGAGCAGCCAAACGCCGATCATTGTCCTTTCGGCCCGCGGGCAGGAGAAGGAGAAGATTGCCGCGCTCGATCTCGGGGCCGACGATTTCATTAGCAAGCCCTTTGCCGTGGGGGAACTCCTCGCCCGCATCCGTGCCGCGTTGCGCCGCGCCGCCACCATCAGCAATGATGCTGCGGGGACCATTTTCCGCACGAGTAATCTCGAAGCGAATCTGGAAAAGCGCGTGGTTCGCGTCGGCGGAGTGGAAGTCCACTTGACACCGGTTGAGTTTCGGCTGCTGCAAGTGTTGATCCGTCATGCCGGCAAAGTGCTCACACAGCGGCAGCTATTGGTGGAAGTCTGGGGTCCGCAGAGCAGCGAACAGGCACAGTATCTTCGCGTCTATATGGCGCAGCTTCGCCGGAAATTGGAGGCGGACCCGGCGCGCCCGCGCTTCCTCTTGACGGAGCCCGGAGTCGGCTACCGGCTCGTCGAGGTCTGACGTCGCGCATGGCTACATGCTCCAGCGCGGGATTCCGGGAGATTCGCAATCGGGCGAACCGCGGAGTAGCGGCGAAGCCAACCAGATCGAGATGAAGTGGTGTTCCCTGTGCCACAATCCGCGGGGCCAGGTGTCCTTGGGC
>JADYZL010000450.1 GCA_020853155.1 Bryobacterales bacterium | reverse complement strand
TCGCAGCGATCTCGGGCACTTCGGCCAGGCTACGCTCGAGCGCAGCGGAAGCACGGACCAGCCATGCGTTGTTGGGAATGAAGGAAACCGGCTGCGCCCCGAGTTGAGTCGCGCGCCGCACCGCGTCGGCCAGAGCTCCGGGGCGGGCTTGGACGATGTACGCTCCTGGATCGCCGTGTGCGCGAAAGGCCTCGGGAATATTAAGCGCCCGCGGGACGGAAGTATCAATGAGCGCGTTTTCGAGGAGGATGACGGAATCGCGTTCAAGCAACGACGACGCCGAAGTAAAATTGGAAAGCCGGCCGTCCACAATAGCTGGAGCCGTCGATGATCGGGAAGCACCAGTCTCCGAGGCCGGGGTCTGCGGAAACCGGCGCGCAGGTGGGGTCTCCTGTCTATGCAGGAACGGATGGCCCGCGGCTCGCAAACGATCTCGTTTTGCGGCGAAAACGCAAAGAGCAATCAAGCACATTGCCCCAAGGGCCAGGAAGAACTGTCTACTGCGCATTAGGCGTATTAAATAAGCCACCGATGCCTCTGAAACGCCAGCAGAAATACCGGCCCGGCTCACCGGGAAGAAGCGTCGGAAACAGGTACCTGAACGTTTGAGCGCTTCTCAATCAGCAGATCGAGTTCGGCTTGCTTGGCGCCCAGAAACCAATGGAGCTGGCGGAGCCCCTTGCTGAGCACTTCGCGAGACCGGTTCAACTCGGACGCAACCGCCAGCGGTGCACTGCAGGCGGCGGGTCCGGACGGTGGCACCACCAATTCCACGCCCGTGTTCGTAATGCGGATTGAATAACTCATGGGCGGCAGCGTCGCACAACGATAGCGCACGAAGCGGAAGCGCCGCCCCGGCTCCTGTTCGCTGCCGGGTTCCAGCGCCACCACACAGTCAGCAATAGACTCGATCACTTCGGGTCCCATGCCGGCATTCAGACAAGGCTGAGGGAAGCCCACGCAATACGTGAACATTGTCGAGAGCTCGTGTTCATGGATCCAGTCGCGCAACCGGAAGGCCGCCTGCAGGCGCGCGGGCCGGCTGTCGAGCAATGCCAACATCACATGCAATCCATCGAACACGACGTGCCGAATATGTTGTCGGCGGATCTCCGCCGTCAGCGCGGTCAGCACCGCTTCAATCGCGAACTGCCCTGCCCGGGCCATATGCGGCCTGACGCGCGCGTGCAACAACAGCCGTCTCTGGTCTTCCAGCGCAGGCAGGTTCCATCCGAACGAGGCCGCGCTCTGCCGGATCTTTGCCGGTGACTCGTCGAAGCTTACGAATACGCCGCGATGCCCGGCTTCAATTGCAGCGATTAGGTTCTGGAGAGCAAACACGGTCTTGCCACCTCCGCTTGGGCCCAGCAGGAGGATGGTGCGTGTCGTGTTGATGGGTGAGGGGTGGCCAGGGCCAAGGGAGCCAAAGGACGTGGTGTCCGCATTTGCCGCGGATGCTCCGGTATCGGCGCGGTCGCGATCAGGGGTCATGAAAGGGCACGGCCATTCATAGACAAAAACCGGCCGGGGGCAATGCAATTCCGATTGCCGGGGAGAACCCGGAAGGTCGTCTTACCCCCAAAAATAGCCGTCGCTCCTATTAGACAATACCATTAGTGTTCAGTGGGAGCCCGCCAGCCCGGAAACCAGCGCTATTTCCGCAACCGCACGAGATACTCTGAAGCACGCGAATTGCGAGGGTCCAGGCGAAGCGTTTCCTGAAAGCGCTGCAGCGCGGCGTCGCGGTTGCCGGATTGATACAAAGCCACGCCCAGATTGAAATGAGCCATCGGATAGTCCGGCCGCAAGCGAACCACCTGCTCGAACTGCTGTCGTGCCTCGTTGATGCGGCCGGCAAACGCGAACTCCTCCCCGATGGCATAGTGCGCCTCCCAGAAGTCCGGTTTGAGTTTCAGCGCCTGTTGGAGGCTGGCGATTGCCTCCTCGCGGCGGTTCAGCCGGGAAAAAGTCTTTCCAATATGGTAGTGGGCGCGGTGGTCTGAGGGAACCAGGCGGCGTTCCCGCTCGAAGTGCCGTAGTGCGACTTCATGGCGGCCGGCAAGAGCGTGCAATTGGCCCAATTCAAGCCAACCTTCCGCCAAATCGGGCCTGAGGTTTACCGCCTTCTCGAGCAACGCCTGAGCTTCGTCCAACCGGGACAACCGCAGGGCCAATCGTCCGGCGTGGAACCAGGCAGCATGATGATGAGGCGCAAGATCGCGAACGCGCTTCCACTCCGCCGAAGCCTCAGCCAGTTCGCCTGTGCCTTCCAGGAACTCGGCAAATACTTCATGGAGCCGGTGATCGCCGGGGGCTCGTCCCAAGGCGTTCGTGTAGACCTGGCGCGCCGCCGCCGCCGCCTCGGGCATCAACCGCAACCGCGTCTCTCGAACCCTCGCCCGGGCCTCGGCCATCTGCTCCGCGTGGTTCGCCTGGTTGACAAAGGGGGCCTGTCCCACGCGGCGCACCATCTCCTCATACGCCGTCACCCTGTTCCAATCGGTAAGTCCCAGCCAGGCCGCGCACGCTTCCGGCGACGCCCAACCGGATGGCGTGCCGGAATGGGAGCGCAATTGTGGCAGCGCGGCCTCAAGGGCCGTCGCCCACGCACGTGCCAGCAGGTAGCTTCCCGAAAAATCAAAATGGACGTGTTCCAAAAAGTGCTCCCGACCCGGAACGTTGGCCGGGGCGTTTGAAGCGAACAAGGCAGCGGCATCGACGAACATCACATCGTGGGTACGAGCAGCGTCTGCTAGAATGGCATTGATTCGCGAATCGGCCCGAAACGGCAGGGCATCAGCATCGCGGGCGTTTTCAAGCAACTGCCGTGCGCGTGCCCATTCGGACAAAGCAGAGGTGCTGAGCAGTTTCCGGCCGAGAGCAAACTGAGTAGCTGCACTGGCTCCCACGTCGTCATCCGCTGAGGCAAACGGGGCGCAATCCCTCAGGTTGACCGCAATGGTATTCAGCAACGTGGGCGCACCGGACTTGGCGGTTTCCCGTAGAATGTGGGCCAGGTTCTTGCTGAAGTTTTTGTAGACCACCTGCTTGCGTGGATCAGCCGGGGCAATCTTGTTGTCGAGAAACATCTTCATGCCCCCCCAGGCGGCTTCGCCGGAGGATCGCCCTGCCCATTGGCGCCCGGTCGCCATGACCCACTGCCCCAGGCGTAGCCGCTGCAACGCCATGTTTAAACGCGCGTAACTAGCCGAGGGAGCACGAGCACCGAAAACACTGGCGGCGCCGAACGGCCCAACCATCTCGTTATTCCCCATGTAAATCACCCACGCGTCGGGTTCGTAACGCGCGCATTCCTTAACGATCGGAAGCAGGGCGTGCGAATTAATGGCGGTCATCGCTGCCGAGACCACTTCAAGGTCTGCACCAGGATATCGCTGTTCCAGAAGGGCCTGGAGCTGTCTGCCCGGGCCAAACGCCGGGCGCGGGTCGCCCAGGGCCGCCGACTCACCGATTACGAAGATGCGGCACGTGCCGGCTTTCTTTTTGGCCGGAATTACGATTGGCGGCGGGCTGCGCGCAAGTTCGGGCGGGAAGAAACGCAGGCCAAACTTGTCATTCTCAACGAGGTACAGTTCCCCGCCGATCTCCATCGGCCGGAGGAACGACGTGGGAAAACCGTACCCGGAGATTCGCAGTGCGGCTTC
>JADYZL010000449.1 GCA_020853155.1 Bryobacterales bacterium | reverse complement strand
TATACATCTTTTATCGGTCAATAAACGCTATGCGGCTCACTGCTTATACCGATTACAGCCTTCGCGTGCTCACCTATCTCGGGCTCCGGGAAGGCCGCCTATCCACGATCGCGGAGATTTCGGACACTTACGGGCTCTCCGCAAACCATTTGATGAAAATCATACACAACCTGGGAAAGCTGGGCTACGTGGATACGGTGCGGGGCCGGGGCGGCGGTATCCGGCTGGCGGGCAGCCCCAAGGAGATCAACCTGGGGCAACTGGTGCGGGCGGTGGAGCCGGATTTCGAGATCGTGGAATGCTTCGACGGCAACCGCCGGGACCAGTGCGTGATTGCACCCGCATGCCGGTCACAGCGAGTGTTCGAGAAGGCCGTGCAGGCCTTTCTCGATGTTCTGGATAGCTACACGCTGGCCGACCTGCTGCAGGATTCGACCAGGCTCAGCGCGCTGCTGAGCATCGTGCCCGCGGTTAAGAGGGCCGGTTGAGAAGGCTTCGCCGCTTGCCGTGCCGGGCTTCGATTTCCCTAACCGGACCGAATCGTTTTGCCGCGTTTGATCATCCTCCAAACAGGGCGCGGGGGCCGGTTAGCGGGCTTCGCGCCAAGTCAATCGGACCCGAGGAGGCAATCGTGGCAACGGAAGCAGTGGAGACAGCACGTCTGGTGAAGTTGAAGAGCCGGCGCGAGGTGGCGGAGCGCACGCTGGAATTCGAGGTTGAGAAACCGGCCGGCTTCACGTTCAAGGCGGGGCAGTACGCGGAGATATCCTGGATCGATCCGGCGGAAACCGACGCCGAAGGGAACGCCCGTGTGTTTTCGATTGTGACCGCCCCAAGCGAGGATTCGCTGATGTTCGCCACGCGTCTGCGCGATACGGCTTTCAAGCGCGTGCTGCGGCAATTGCCGGTGGGCAGCACGGTGAAACTCGATGGACCCTTCGGGGATTTCACGCTCCATAACAACGTGAATCGCGCGGCCGTCCTGCTCGCCGGCGGAATCGGCATCACGCCCTTCCATAGCATCGTCCGCCGTGCCGCGAAGGAAAAGCTGGCGCACAAGATCTTCCTTTTCTACGCCAACCGGCGCCCCAAGGACGCGGCGTTCCTCGATGAATTGCAGGGGCTTGGGAAAGAGAACCCCAACTTCACCTTCGTTCCAACGATGACGGCCCGGGATCTTTCGAAGAGCGAATGGGCGGGCGAGACCGGCCATATCGATTGGGCGATGATTCAACGGCACCTGGGCGCCGCCGGAGCTTCCGGCGCGGGGCCAATCTATTACATCGCCGGACCGCCGGCGATGGTGACGGATCTGCGGGCGATGCTGAACAAGGCCGGCGTCGATGACGACGATATCCGCTCGGAAGGCTTCGACGGATACTAGACGTCATCTCCTTCGAAGGGCGGCATCGGAGAGATGCGCGCGAACGGGCGCTTGGAACCTGTGAGATTATACACAGCATGTTCAAGCTCTTCGCCGCGGTCCTCCTTGCCGCCGTTTCGCTTTTCGCGCAGGCGGCCGAACTTACCTGGCTCACGGTTCCCGGTGGTCCGCTCGAAATCGATGGGCTGCCGTGGCAGAGCGAGAACGGCGCGGATCTGATTCGCTTTCCGAAGCGGCTGGAGAACGATCTTCCCAAGGCGGTGTGGGAACTTGCCCAATCGCCCAGTGGCGGGCGCATTCGCTTTTCTACCAATTCCACCAAGCTCGTCATCCGCCTGGAGTATCCGTCGCCGCCGGGCATGCGCAACATGCACGCCTTCGGCCAGACGGGCGTGGATCTCTATCTCGACGGCATGTATCGAGGCACGGCCATCGCCACGCCGGAATCGAGGCCTGGCAACCCGGTGGAGCACGTTTACTTCGAGAATCAGCCGGGGAACACCCGGGAGGTGACGCTCTATCTGCCGCTCTATAAGCCCGTCAAAGTGCTTGGCATCGGCATCGACAAAGGCGCGACCGTAGGCAAGCCGGCGGGATTCGCGCTATCGAAGCCCGTGGTGTTTTACGGAACGTCGATCACGCAAGGCGGATGCGCGAGCCGCTCGGGGATGAGCTATCAGGCGATTCTCGGCCGCATGCTGAACATCGATTTCGTGAATCTGGGATTTTCCGGCAACGGGAAGGGGGAGCCCGTGGTTGCGAGGGCCGTGGCCGAGATCGACGCTTCCATGTTCGTGCTCGATTTCTCGCAGAACAATGCGACTCTGGAATCGCTGATGGAGGTGTATGACCCGTTCATCGCGACGCTGCGCGCGAAGCATCCGGATACGCCGATCATCGCGATTACGCCCATCGCAAGCGCCGGGGAGCAGTTCAAACCTGAAGGGAAACTCCAGAGCATGCGGGACCACATCCGGGAAGTCGTGAGCCGCCGGATCGGCGCGGGCGACGCCCACTTGCAACTGATGGAGGGCACGGATCTGTTGGGCCCGGACCGGCTCGGCGGCCTGGTGGATGGCACGCATCCGAACGATCTCGGCTTCGAGTGGATGGCGGAAGGCATTGCCGCGCGCCTGGCGAAGGTGCT
>JADYZL010000448.1 GCA_020853155.1 Bryobacterales bacterium | reverse complement strand
GCGAAAGGGCGCATGTGCGGAACTCCCGGCGGGCCGGCCGGTTCGCGGAGTTTGTTGACGATGGAGGCGGCAGCCGGTTCCTCCCCCGGGGAGGTTACCCGAAGCTTTGGATCGCGGTGGCTTCATCTTCGAAGACTTCGAAGACGGTGTAGAGTTTTGTGATTTGGAGGAGATCCTTGACCCGTTTGGTGAGGTTCAGGAGCTTGAGCTGCCCTCCGGCGTCCTGGATGTTCGTGTAGCCGGAGACCAGTTCTCCGATGCCGGAGCTATCGATGTAGTTGACTTCCTCGAGGTTGAGGATGACCTTGGCGTGTTTGACGGCGGCGCAATCGCGGAGGGATTCGCGCAGGATGCTGGAGCCTTCGCCGAGCGTGATGCGGCCAGAGACGTCCAGGACGCGGACATCTCCGATCCGCCGGGTGGTCACCGCAACACTCATGTTCCTTCCCTCCTGATCTGCTCGGATCTTCCTGAACCTAGCTGGATGCACGCTTCGCGCCGGGGGCGATGCCGGCGCATTCCTGAACCGGGGCGGGCCGGCGGCATCAACCCGTGCCGCCTTCCGCCGGCAGGATCTTGACCATGCGGATCTGGGCCCCGCCGCCGGGGCGGTTGGAGACTTCATAGCCATCCATGAACGCGCGGATGAGCATGATGCCGCGCCCGGATTGGGCGAGCACGTTCGCCTCGGCGTGCGGGTCCGGCACGGCATCCGGATTGAAGCCGCGGCCCTCATCGCCAATGGTGATGGCAATGGCGCCGGGATCCACGTGGACGCGGAAATGAACCTTCTTGTTCCGGTTGTAACGGTTGCCGTGGACGACGGCGTTCACCATGGCTTCCCGGATGGCGACTCCCACGCGATGGAGTTCGTCCTCCGGCATGCCGCACCGGGCGGCGATCTCCAAAGCCTTTTCCTCGGCGAAATCCACGCTTTCCAAGCTGGAAGCGAGTTCGAGGTTTAGCTCAGGGCTGGCTTGTCCGGAACGTTCCGTCATGCTGATTGCGGGCGGAGTGGCCTTTGGACATTCTATCTTGATTAGGCATTGGGCTGCCCGGAACGGGAGGGGAGCGGGGGCGGGAGAGGGTGGAGAGGGCCTGAAGCTTTGGCTCCAGGCCCTCGGGTTGCGAGAGTGATTACTGTGCGGCGATGGATTCGGTTTGGGCCATCATTTCCACTTCGAGCGAGATTTCGACCTTGTCGCCGACCAGCAGGCCGCCGGTTTCGAGCAGAGAGTTCCAGGTCATCCCGTAATCCTTGCGGCTGATCGAGGTGCGGGCGGAGGCGGCGCGCCGGTAGACTCCCCAGGGATCCTTGATCTCGCCGGTGGGGCCTTCAACATCCAGAACGACGGAGCGGGTGACGCCCCGGATGGTGAGGTCTCCCGTGACTTTCAGCCTGTCTTCCCCCGCGGGCTCGACCTGGGTTGAGGTGAAGGTCATCGTGGGGAAGCGCTCGACATCGAAGAAATCCGCGCTCTTGAGGTGCGTGTCTCGTCCGTCGTCGCGGGTGCTGATGGTGGCCACGCCAATGACGGCTTCCACTTTGGAGGCGGCGGGATTGGCTGGGTCGAACTCGATTTGGCCCTGGACGTCGGCGAACTCTCCCTTGACCTTGCTGATGCCAAGGTGCGCGACGGCAAACGTGGCGCTGGAGTGGGCAATATCGATCTTGTAGCTGGTTGCGATTGTGGTTGCGGTCATGAATGTTTCCTCCTGGATGATGACGTTTGGTTCGATTTGGTTGGCGATGCTTCGCCGATGACGCCCTCGCATGTGGGTGCGGCGGCGCCGGGATGAATGCTCTGCCGCACGGAGGCGAGCAGTTGAATCATTTGGCCAAGCGCGGATTCCTCCACGCCGGTGAGACTCAATACGGTGCTTGCGCGGAGCGGTTCGTCGAGACCGGCCAGTAACCGCAGGCCTTCGCCCGAGATGCGGGCATAGACCACGCGCCGGTCCAGCTTACAGCGTTCTCTCGAAACCCAGCCCTTGGCTTCCATCCGGTCCAGCAGACGGGTGATGCCGGGCGCGGACTCGATCATCCGGTCTCCGATCGCGAGAGTGGGCAGCCCGGCGCTGCCCGCGCCACGCAAGATGCGGAGCACGTTATATTGCTGCATCGTGATGGCGGCAGGCGCCAGAAGATTCGCGATGGCGGTTCGAATGAGATCCGCTGTCCGCAGGATCGAGAGGACCGCTTCCTCCTGCACGGAGGGGAACGGGCTGGATTGTTGAATTTCCGCTTGGAGTTGGGAAAGCGCCGCGTTCATATTTATAGATTACACAACAATCATTGTCATGTCAACTATTGATCGTAAAATTATTTGTTGCTGTGGGAGGGGGTGGGTGAAGGAGAGAAGCCCGCCGCTCTGCGTTAGCGGATTCCCGTAACGGCGTCAGCGGCGGGCGGGTTGGTTCTCAAATCAGGCCGCAGGCTTAGCTTGCGGGGACGACATGGGGGTGGTCTCCGTACACGATTTCCACTGTCTTGCCACCCAAGGCCAGCGATTGGCGGCCGGCCTCCACGACGAGTTCATTGAAGGCGCTATTGGCCGGAGTGGCGAGAATGCCCTTCGCATCGATCTCGTCCAAGAGGGCGCGACGGGCGGGCAGACTGGCTGCGCGATCGGCGGGATCCGCCAGCGCTTCCACCTGGCGGCAGGCGTCAAGGAGATGAGCGACGGAACGGAAGCCGTAGCCGACGGGCTGGAGCGTTTTGCCTCCGGTATCGAGGTACTGGAAGTAGTCCGTGCTGGGCTCGTGGTAGGAGGTGGCTCCGGGGCTCGGCGGGGTATCGAGGTAGGCGTAGCGCATGCCGCGGTACTGGTCGTCGTGCGAGAGGAAGCCGCCGCGATCTTTCGGGGTATCTCCGAAATAGAGGGTGAGGCCCTGGGTGTTGGAGCCGGGCGCGGCGTCGGGGAAGCTGAGCGAATTCTGCACGTTGAGGCAGGCTCCGTTTTCCCAGAGGACGCGGGCGTCGGTCCAGAGATAGCCTTCGACGCCGTTAGGGAACTTGTCCTTGATGCCGTAGAGGCTGACAGCGGTGGGCAACAAGCCCGTGATGAAGTGGACGAGATCGACGTAGTGGCAGCCGATGTAGGTGAAGGCGTCTGTATTCTCGCTCTTGAACCAGTTTTGGAAGTTGGAGTGGCGGTAATACCACTTCTCCATGAGGCAGGCGGTGCCGAGGCGCAATTCGCCAAACATGCCGCCACGGAAGCGGCGGCGGGCGATCAAGCTGCGGTCGTCGAAGCGCTTGTGGTATTCGACGCCCACGAAGAGGCCGCGAGACTTGGCCTCCTGCTCCACGAGGACCGCCTGATCATGCCGCAGGACGAGGGGCTTGACGCAGATCACGTGGAGATCGTGGGCAAGGGCGGCCATCACGGTCTGGAAGTGAAGCTGATCCGGCACGGCGACCACAGCGACGCTGCCAGGTTTGAGGGAGCCGATCACCTCTTCATAGAGCGTTGGGTGTTTTTCATCGGGATCCGCGTCGAGGCTGGGCCAGGCGCGGAAGCTGGATTCGGGGAAGGCGCGGCCGATGGTTTCCGAGGCGGCAAGCTCGCGAAGCGCGCGGCCCTGCAGGGCGACGATGTGGATCTCTCCGGCGGAGCCTTCAAGCTGAAGCTGATACAGCGAGGGGAGGATCTGATCGTGAGTGATCATCCCCCCGCCGACGATGACGACATCCGGCACGCCCATTAGGAGAGCACCTCGCTCGGGGCGTGCGCCTTTCTTTCGGCGAGCACCGCGGTGAAGGCTTCCTCGAAGACGCCGCAGGATTCCTTGAGAGCGGC
>JADYZL010000447.1 GCA_020853155.1 Bryobacterales bacterium | reverse complement strand
CGGTAACGGTCACGCTCACAAACAGCGTGGGGACATCCAATAGCCGAACCCGGGCGTTTTAGTGCAAGACCGGCGGGCAGCGCTTCAAGGGGAGGAGTGCGCCCGTCGTCCCGCCGATTTGCGTCGATTCGCCGGTTGGCTTCCACGCGCCCGGGCGCGCCCTGGAGACCGCAATTTTTCGTTGAGTTTTGTTCAAGTTAAAGCTATTCTTGATCCAGCCGGTTCTTGTTTTTCCGCTAGAAAGGTTTACTACCAACCAGATCGCGCCAGACGCTTCGGCACAATTTCCGAACACGATCCCCATTGGGTGCTTATTTGAGAACAATGTCATGCGCGAGGCGCCGAGTGTGATCCAGGTTGTCGATGCATTTCCCGCCGTAAAGACGGAACGGCATTGAAGGAGCGATTGAATGGTTAGACTGTATGTGGGCAATTTACCCTTCCGTGCGATGGAAGAGGACATCCTGAACTGGTTTGCCGAGGCTGGCTATCAGGCGGAACAGGCCAGCGTGGTGCGAGACCGGACGTCCGGAGAATCCCGCGGTTTTGGCTTCGCGGAAATCGCGGATCGCGCCGTAGCCGAGGAAGCCATCAACGCATGTAACGGGCGGGAGATGATGGGCCGCGCGCTGGTAATCAATGAGGCGCGTCCGCGAACCGAAGGAGGCGCTGGCGGTGGCTATCGCGGCGGCGGCAGGCGCGAAGGTGAACGCTGGTAGCCCTGGAGAGATGTCCCGGGCAGGCTATGGAACCATTCGACGCACGGTGCGTTCCACGTGTGCGCGGAGTTGCTCCACGCCTGGCTCAAAGTTCGCGGGGTTCGCGAGCAGGCTGACGACGAGCCTCGCCTCTTCTTCAAAATCGTAGAGGTAGCCGGGGTGCACAAGAACGCCCGCTTCCTGAATCAGACCGGCGCACCATTGGGTATCCGGCAGAATGGCGGGAAGGCGAAGCACCGCGCTCCACCCTCCCCCCACGGGAAGCAGATCGAGATGCGGAGCGGAGGCGGCGGCCTCTTTGAGCAGGGATAGGTTCGCTTCCAGCCGGGAACGAATCGCTCCCCCTACGGCGCGCCCGAAGCCAAGCAACCCAGGTAGCGCGGCCTGCACCGGGGTGGAGACGGAAAGGTACGTATCGGCCACCAGGAGCAAGCGCTCCCGCAGTGCGTTCACCGCCGCATCCGGTCCGTTGAGAATCATCCAGCCCAGTTTCATTTGAGGCAGTCCGGCGGACTTCGAAAGCCCACCCAGGGAAATACAGAGCGCTTGCCGTTGCGATGATGCGAACGAAACTCGCTCATCCACCGCCGCTTCGAGCGGGAATTCCTCAAAGACCTCATCCGCGATGAGCGCCAGACGGTATGCGGCACAAATCTCGAGCAGTTGCCGCTTCTCAGATTCCTTTAGATAACTACCGGTGGGGTTGTTCGGATTCACCACAACAATGGCGCGGGTCCGCGGAGTGATAGTCCGCTTCAGTGAATCGAAGTCAATCTCCCACCCCTCGTGATACCAAAGGCGGAAGGAGGCGAGGCGAATGCCGCTAAGCCCGGCGAGGTACTCAAATAAGGGATAGGAAGGGAACGGAGCGAGCACCTCATCGCCGGGCTCACAAAGAGCCTGGAAGAGGAAGGCATAGGATTCGCTGCTCGATGCCGTCAGCAGAATCCGCTCCGGTGGGAGCCGGATGGAAGGCGCCCGGGGCGTTCGATCGGCATACCAGGCCGCGATCGCTTCCCGTGCAGCGAGGGTTCCCTGAGGATCTGGGCTATAGACGAAAGATGGCGCGGAGGCGAACGCGAGGTGCAGTGGGAGTTCCGCGTCACCAAAGCCCGCGAGGGTGGGGTTCGAGATCGTGAGATCCTGTAAGGGGAGGCCGCTGGCGCGGCGCGTGGCGGCAAGTTCAGCCCATGCATTCGGCGTCGCATTGGACGTGCCCGCCCACGAAACGCGGCGGTTGGGAAAGAGTTGGAACTCCCCGCCCTGGCGATCATCTATAGACTTTTGTGGCTCGCGGGCGTTACTCGCTGCGTCCTGCGTGCCCGGATCGGGAATCATGTTTCTAAAAATCCTCGCTCATCCCATTTTGGTGAATTTGAACTTCCACATGCCGATCGTCGTGGATTTGCGCCCCCCCGTGACGCTCATTCAGGGCGAAAACGGAAGCGGCAAGTCCACCTTGCTGCATTCGATTCACCTCGCGCTGAAAGGCGAAAAGGCGGACGGCTTTGTCTACAAACTCGACAAACAGGACGTGGATACCGGGAACGTCTTCCTTTTCGACGCCGAAGCGCACAACCCCCGTACGCATCTCGAATTGTTTGAAGATCAACCGGAGATGCTCGAATTCCTGCAGATGGCGAGCCACGGCCAAGTGATGCTCTCGATGTTCAACCAGACCTTCCCGAGCTTCCCGGACGGCACGATTCTGCTGCTCGATGAACCGGAAATGGCGCTTTCCCCCTCCAACCAGCGCCGCGTGCTCAAGATGATGCTGGAACTGGCCGATCTGCGCAAGTTCAAGATCATCGCGGCGAGCCATTCGGAAATCTTCGCGCAATCGAAGTACACCGCTGTCATCAATCTGGACAACTACACGAACAAGAACATTGCCACTTCGGACATGGGCATTCAGGGCGCGAGCACGATTCAATAAACGGGCCGCGCCACGCTCACGCCAGCAGCGCTTTCACCACCTTCGATGGATCCGTGCCGGTCAGTTTCATCGCTAGGCCCTGATACTTGTAGGTGAACCGCTCATGGTGGATGCCGAAGCATTGCATCAAGGTGGCGTGGAAGTCCCGGACGTGAACGGGGTCCTTAGTGATGTTGTAGCTGAAGTCGTCCGTTTCTCCGTGGACGATGCCGGGCTTGATGCCGCCTCCCGCCATCCATAGGCTGAAGGCGCGCGGGTGGTGATCCCGTCCATAATCCGTGGGCGTGAGGCGCCCCTGGCAGTAAACCGTGCGCCCGAATTCCCCGGCCAGAATGACGAGCGTATCGTCGAGCATGCCGCGCTGCTTAAGGTCCTGCACCAGCGCATAGCAGGGCTGATCGATTTCCTTGCACTGGCTCGCGAGCACTTCCGGTAGATTTCCATGGACGTCCCACCCGCGGTGGTAAAGCTGGATGAAGCGCACGCCGCGCTCGGCCAGGCGCCGGGCCATCAGCACGGAGTTCGCGAAACTTCCCGGTTCGCGGGAATCGGGCCCATAGTTCTCCCACACACTCTCGGGCTCCTTCGAGAGATCGGTCAACTCCGGCACCGAACTCTGCATGCGGTACGCCATTTCGTATTGGGCGATCCGCGTCCTGGTTTCAGGATCGCCGAACTGCTGGAAGTTGAGTTCGTTCATTTTGCCGAGCCCGTCGAGCATCCGGCGACGCATCTCCGGAGGGACTCCTTCCGGGTTGCTGATGAAGAGCACGGGGTCTCCCGAACTGCGCAGGCCCACTCCCGAATACTCGCCGGAGAGGAAACCCGCGCTCCAGAGCCGCGCGGAAATTGCCTGCACGTTCGCCTTCGGGTGCTTGTGCTTCGCCTGCAGGACAACAAAGGCTGGCAGATTCGCATTCATCGTGCCCAGGCCGTAGCTCATCCAACTCCCGATGCAGGGGCGTCCGGCTATCATGAAGCCGGTCTGAAAGAACGTGATCGCCGGTTCATGGTTGATCGCGTCCGTGTGCATGCTGCGAATGATGGCGATGTCATCCACCATCTTCGCGGTATAAGGGAGCAGTTCCGATACCCACGCGCCGGATTTCCCGTGCTGCGCGAACTTAAAAATGGAGGGGGCGATGGGGAAGCGCGTCTGCCCGCTGGTCATCGTGGTGAGGCGCTGTCCCTGCCGGATGGATTCGGGCAAATCCGTATCAAAGAGCGATTGCAGCTTAGGCTTGTAGTCGAAGGTCTCAATCTGCGGAGGGGCCCCTACGAGATGCAAATAAATGCAGCGCTTCGCCTTGGGAGCGAAGTGCGGCAGTTCGGGAAGGCCGCCGATGCGCTTCGGCTCCGCAAACGGATTCACCGGCGCGGCTTGCCCGAAAGCGCTTCCGTCCAGCAAGTGGGCCAGCGCCAGCGCCCCGATCCCCTGCGCGCCCCGGCCGAAAAAGCGGCGGCGGGATTCCTCCACCGCCATCTCCCGGGCAATGGCGTCGATCGGATGCCGGCCGGCGCGGAGGCGGCGGTGCGAATCGTGGTCGAGAGCGTGCGCCCGCTCCGCGTAATGGCCCTCGTCATCGGGCTGCAACAGGGGGTGGCGGCGGCTCATTTATTCAGCACCTCATCGAGATTCATCAACTGGTTGGCAAGCATCGTGTATGCGGCGAACTCCCCTTCGGGAAGCGATGGGTCCGGCGGGGAATCGCCATGCCGGAGCATGTCGTGCGCATCTTTCGGATGCGCCGAGTAATAGGTCTTGTAATCGCTGTATGCACTTTCCACCAGGGCTTGCTCCTTCGCGCTAAGGGGGCGCGCAAGCAAGTGCCGCGCCATCCGGTTGACCCGTGCGTCAAACGTGGAAGCTTCCTGAAGGCTGCGCTCGGCCAGCACGCGAGCCGCTTCGAAATACTGGGGGTCGTTCATCGTCACCAGCGCCTGCAGTGGCGTGTTCGTGCGTTCCCGGTAGACCGTGCAGTTCTCCCTTGTTGGCGCGTTAAAAATCTCCATCGAAGGCGGCGGGGCGCTGCGCTTCCAGAAGGTGTAGATGGACCGCCGGTAATTCCCCTCGCCGGTATCCCGCTTGTAAAAACGGGTATTCGAACTCTCCATCGCCACAGCTTCCCAAATCCCCTCCGGCTGATACGGCCGCACGCTCGGCCCACCGATGCGGGGCGCCAGAAGGCCGCTTGCGGCAAGCGCGTAATCCCGCACCTCTTCGGCATCCATGCGGAAGCGCGGGCCGCGGCTGAGCAGCCGGTTCTGTGGGTCTTTCTCAAGCTTCCGCGGAGTCGCGATGGCCGCCTGCCGGTACGTGCTCGACATCAGCAGTTGCTTATAGAATCGCTTCACGTTCCAGCCGTTCTCCCGCATGTCGATTGCCATCCAATCAAGCAGGGGCTGGTTCACGGGCGCTTCGCCCTGGCTGCCGAAATCGTCCGCAGTGCGCACAATACCCGTGCCGAACACCTCCTGCCACATGCGATTCACCGTGACTCTCGCCGTCATCGGATTGATCTCGCTCATCAGCCACTTGGCCAGCCCCAGGCGATTCCGGGGGAGGCTTTGGGGCATCGGCGGAAGAACGCTGGGCGTGTGCGCTTCCACTCTTTCCCGGCGCTGGTCGTACGCGCCGCGGTGAAGCACGTGGGCGAAAGGCATCTGGTCCTCGCGCTCATGCATCACCAGGGTCAGCGCGCCGCGGGAAGCGATTTTCGCAGCCTCTCCATTCGATTCGTCGAGCGCGGAAGCCAGCTTGCGGTATCCCTCATCTTCCTCGGCCAGGTAGTAGGCGAGCAGCGCTTGTTTTCCTTCGGCATCGGGCGCTTCCGTGCCTCTTGCCAGCGCCGCTTCGATGGCCGGCCATTGGGCAAGCAACGCTGCCTCGCTCTCGGTAACCACGCGCTTGAAGGCGCGAAAATCCCCTATCGCGCCCTTCGCCAAACCCGAGCCCAGAACGAGCGGCGCTTTCGCATCGATATCGCCGCGCAACTCTTCCGGCTTAATCTGCCTGCCATGCAATGGAACGGCGGCGCCGTTGATGTACATGCGAAGGCCGGTTTGCATGCGGGAGCCGTCATAACTCACCGTGATGTGGTTCCAGGTGGCGTTCTTAAACAGACCCTGCCGGTCCGTGCGAAACTCGATCGAATCCTTTGCGCCGCCCGTCAGGGTGAAGTTCACGACCCGTTCGCCCACGGAGAGATTCCAGCCCCTCCCCGCCGCGTTCGTATCCCGGCGGGAAGCGATGGTGTAATTCGCCGCCTTTTCCGGCAGGAAAAACTGGACGCTCATCGAGAACGGTTTCTCCGCCTCGAAATCGGGAAACTTCTCCACCGGGAGGCCTTCATTGCCTTCCGCTGGAAACCAGACCGCCCCGCGCCCGGCTACCGGAGATTCCCCCATTTTGAGCGCCGGACGATCCGCAACCAATTCCGCGAAGTCGGCCGCGTACGCTTCCTCTTGCTTCGCCGGCGGGTGAACCTCCTTCCGCGGAGAATGCCCCGCGAGCCAGGCGCCGAATCCCCCCGGAGGCGTGGCGCGCATGGCGTCCATGGCCTTGAGCAATTCGCCACGCCGCACCGTCAGGGCGATCCAGCGCTCCCGGTCCTTTTCGCTGGGCACGACAATGGTGGGCTGCGTGTCGTAGACGTTCTCGTCGTAGACGTGCTGGGTGGTATTACGGAAAAACGCGCCCAGCGCGTAGAAATCCGAGGCCTTGATGGGGTCGAATTTGTGGTCGTGGCAGGTGGCGCAGCCCACCGTCATGCCGAGCCAGACGGCGCCCACGGTGTCGGCGCGATCTTTGGCGTAGATCTCTTCGTATTCATCCTCGATGATGCCCGCTTCGTTGGTGGTCACGTTGCAGCGCTGAAAGCCCGTGGCGATTTGTTGATCGAGCGTGGGGTTTGGCAGCATGTCGCCCGCCAGTTGTTCGAGCGTGAACTGGTCGAAAGGCATATTGCGGTTGAACGCCGCGATCACCCAATCCCGGTACGGCCAAATCTCGCGGTAATTATCGATATGAATCCCGTGCGTATCCGCGTAACGGGCCGCATCCAGCCAATAGCGCGCGCGATGCTCGCCATAGTGGGGAGAGGCGAAATAGCGGTCCACCATCTTTTCGTAAGCATTTGGAGACTTGTCGTTCAGATACGCGCTTACTTCGATCGGCTTGGGAGGCAGCCCGGTGAGATCCAGGGCCACGCGCCGGATCAGCGTGCGCCGGTCCGCTCGCGGGGCGGGAGCAAGCCCTTCGGCCTCCAGCCGCGCCAGCACAAAGCGGTCAATCGCGTTGTAAACCCAGGCCTCGTTCTTCACCGCGGGCGGCGTTTGTTTCACCGGTGCTTTCCAGGCCCAATGCTCTTCCCATTTTGCACCCTGGTCAATCCAGCGCTTGACGGCATCGATCTGTTCCGGCTTCAACTCCTTGTGAGCGGCGGGGGGTGGCATCCGCTTGGCGGCCACCGGCTCCGCAATCCGCTTGTAGAGCAGGCTCGCGGCGGCATTGCCCGGCACGATCAGCGGCCCGTTCTTGCGCGTGGCGAAAGCCTCTTCCTTGAGGTCGAACCGTAGCTTTACCATGCGGGAGCTGATATCCGGACCGTGGCAGGCGAAACAGTTGTCGGAGAGCAGCGGACGGATCTCCCGCTGGAAATCAACCGGCTTTCCTTCCGGCGCGGGGGCGGAATTGGCCAGCGGGATCAGGCCCTTCCCCACAATCAGGAAAACGCCAAGGGCGAAGCAGCTCACACAGATTTTCGACATGGTTCCCCAGCGCCGGAATTCCAGCAATAGACCCAGGAGGCCAGCAATTGACCCAGTACGATTGCCCGATTATATTGATCTTGAAAAGCGAGAGCAAGCCGCCCCCCTCTCCCCTCGCGGGCATCTCCGTTTTCCGGTGCGATTTCCGGTAGGATAGTTCGTTTAGCCGGGCGCGGGGTCTTATGCCATTGGGCAGATGCGCTCCGGAAGGTCCCTTGGTTCAAGGAAACGATGATGTTGCGTCTAGCCACCACTATCTGCCTCATGGCCTTCGCGGCCGCCGCATTCCCCGGGAGTGGCTCCGCCGCGGAAAGCAAGGTCTTCGAATTGCGCACGTACACCACCTACGAAGGCAAGCTTCCGGCCCTGCTCGCGCGCTTCCGGGACCACACGATCCAGCTCTTTGAGAAGCATGGCATGAAGAACATCGGCTACTGGGTCCCCACCGATGAACCCCGTTCGAAGAACACGCTGATCTACCTGCTTGAGCACAAGAGCCGCGAGGCAGCCAGAAGATCGTGGGAGGCTTTTCGCGCGGACCCCGAGTGGATCAAGGTGCGCGACGCCAGCGAGGCCAACGGCAAAATCAACGAGAAGGTCGAATCCGTCTTCCTGGAAAGCACGGATTTCTCGAAACTGAAGTGACCCGCGCGCCATCCCCCCTCTCTCCAAAGGAAACCAGACTCCATGAGTGAAATTGCAGACTCCCGCCGAGGCAGCTTGGGCGACCCCAAATGGGATAAGGCGTTTTTCGGCCATCCGCGCGGCCTCTCCACCCTCTTCTTCACGGAGATGTGGGAGCGCTTCAGCTATTACGGAATGCGGGCCATCCTTATCCTGTTTATGACCGCCTCGCTCGATACCGGCGGGATGGGGTTCGACGTCGTGAAGGCGGGCGCCGTCTATGGCCTCTATACGGGGATGGTCTACCTGCTGGCCCTGCCCGGCGGCTGGATCGCCGATAACATTCTCGGCCAGCGGAAGGCGGTGTTCCTGGGCGGGCTTCTGATCGCCAGCGGACATTTTATTCTCTCCGTGCCATCGCAGGAGTATTTCTATTACGGCTTGATGGTGCTGGCGCCCGGCGTGGGCTTGCTCAAGCCGAACATCAGCGCCATGGTGGGGCAGCTCTACCAAAAGAACGACGCCCGGCGCGACGCGGGCTTCTCCATTTACTACATGGGCATCAATATCGGCGCATTCATGTCTCCCTTGATTTGCGGCTATGTGGGCCAGCGCGTGGATTGGCACATGGGCTTCATGGTGGGCGGCATCGGAATGGTGCTCGGCCTCGTTCAATTCGCGTTGGGCGGCAGTTTTTTGGGTAACGCCGGTCTTCAGCCTCCGGGAGCAAGTACGCCGGAGGCGCTGGCCGCGGCCAAGAAGAGGGGGCTCATTGCCGGGTTGGTGACGGCCGGCATTGCCGCCGCGGCGGTGCTCATGGCCAACGCGGGCGTAATCGATGTCACTCCGGAGGGCATCTCGAACCTATTCGGGCTGCTGCTGCTCGCGGTGACCATTGTGTTCTTCACATGGCTGTTCGGCTTTAACTCCTGGACTTCCAGCGAACGCAATAAGCTCATCGTGGTGGCAATCTTTTTCGTGGCCACCATTTTCTTTTTCAGTGCCTTCGAACAGGCCGGCTCCACGCTGAACCTGTTCGCCGAACGCAGTTCGAACAATTTCCTCTTCGGAGAGAGCTTCCCTGCAAGCTGGTACCAGAGTCTGAACGCGCTCTTCATCATCGCCCTCGCCCCGGTCTTCGCCTGGCTCTGGATCCGCCTCGGATCGAAGGAGCCTTCGAGCCCCACCAAGTTCGCCTGCGGTCTTCTGTTTGTTGGCCTTGGCTTTGCTGTGATGATCTTCGCGGCCGTGGCCTCCGCCAACGGCGCTCTGGTGAGCCCGATGTGGCTGGTGGTAACGTACCTTCTGCATACCATCGGTGAATTGTGCCTCAGCCCGGTGGGTCTGAGCGCGATGACGAAGCTTGCCCCGGAGCGGGTGACCGGATTGGTGATGGGCGTGTGGTTCCTGGGCCCCTCCATCGCGAACTATGCCAGCGGACGCCTGGCCGGCTTCTATGAATCGATGCCCCTCTCGGAGTTGTTCGGCTTCGTCACGGCGTTTGCCATCGGGAGCGCCGTCGTCATGGCGCTGCTTGTGCCGTGGGCGCGGAGGCTGATGGGTGAAGTGCGCTAAGGGAATGCCCCTCTCACTCTAAGGTATTCGCAGGTGGGCTCGCGACGTGCCATGGAACTGATAGGCCACAACGTAAGGCAAAGCGCGTATAACCTTTTTAAGCATCCCGCCGATGATTGCGGGAGAGTGGCAGTTGGGCAGTGCTTGTCCGCCACGGCTCTCTTCCGCAATGCGACTGATTTGGCTCAGAAACGGTGACTTCACAAGCGCGGAGCGCGCGCTGTTCGAATCGGCTCCTGAAATCATCCCGGAATATGCGCACCATCCCGGTGAGATTCCGGCGCTGCTCGCGCACGGCACTTTCGATGCCGCACTGGCTTCAGGCGCCTGGAGCCAGCAGCAGTTGCTCACAGCTCTTTGGCAGTTCGAACAGGCGCACCTGCCATTCTCCGCCTGGCTCAGCGAAGCATCCGTGGAGGAAAGCGCGGTGCTGGCAAGAGCCGGAATCTTCGCCGTGCATGCTCCGGAGTCCTCCCCGGCAAAAGTAATGGAATCTCTCGAAAACGCGGCCGTGCAATCGGGAATTGCGCGGAGCGCGCACGAGGCGGCTAAAGCCTCCGGACATCATTGGCGAAAGGCGCTGGTGGGCCGCAGCCGGGCAATGCATTCCGTCTGCAATCGAATTGAGCTTGTTGGACGCCGCCGCTGCACGGTGCTCGTGACCGGAGAAACCGGCACCGGAAAGGAAATGGTGGCGCGCGCGATCCACCAGGCGGGCCATCGTTCGCAAAAACCGTGGGTGGCGGTAAACTGCTCCGCGCTGCCGGATACGCTCCTCGAAGCGGAACTCTTCGGCCACACCAAGGGCGCCTTCACCGGAGCCATCGGCGCCCGGACGGGGCGATTCGAAGAAGCGCACCAGGGCACCATCTTCCTCGACGAAATCGGCGATATGCCGCTCGATCTGCAAGCCAAGCTGCTGCGGGTAT
>JADYZL010000446.1 GCA_020853155.1 Bryobacterales bacterium | reverse complement strand
GAACATCGGCCGGCGGCGTGATGTTCTTGATCTCATAGCGAAGCACCTTGACGCCCCAGGGTTCCGATGCCAGGTCGAGTTCGCTCACCACCGCGGCGTTGATCGACGTTCGTTCTTCGAAGGTCTTATCGAGAGGAATCTTGCCGATCTCGCTGCGCAGCGCCGTTTGCGCAAGTTGCGTAATCGCGAAGACATAGTTCGAGATGCCGTAACTGGCGCGTTCGGCATCCACCACCTTCAGATAAATCACGCCATCCACACCCACCTGCACGTTGTCGTTCGTGATGCAGATTTGCTCCGGGATATCGAAGGCCGATTCCTTCAGGGTGTGCTTATACCGGATGGCATCGACGAACGGCGTCAGGGTATGAAAGCCCGCATGCAGCGTTCCCGCATACTTCCCCAGCCGCTCCACGACATACGCGCTTTGCTGCGGCACCACCACGACACTCTTGGCAATCACGACCACGCCCACCAGCACCACCATGAACGCCACGATCAGTAGCAACAGTTCCATATTTGTCTCCTGCTCCTTCAAAATCTTCCGGTCAGATTCCGGGCTCCAACTCCCGCACCACCAGCGTGATGCCTTCCACCTTCTCCACCCGAACCCGGGCGGCCTTGCCGAGGAGAGCTGCGTCCGCGTTTCGCGCATTCCACGGGCTGCCGCGCAGCATCACTTTCCCCATGCCCATGGCTGGAATCTCCTCCACGGTGGTCGCGATCTCGCCCACCAGGCTATCCACTCCGCGATCCGGCGTGTCCCGGTGCAGCAGGTTGCGCAGCCGCCCGCGCAGCGTCAGCAGGGATACCACCGCCACCAGCACGAATACGACGGATTGCGAGACGGCGCCCGGTGTCAGGCCGGCCGCCGTCGTCACCGAGGCGGCCAACGCGCCCACGCCGAAGAACATCAGAAAGAAATCCGTCGGCATCAACATCTCGCCGGCCACCAGCAGCAAACCCAGCACCAGCCAGATCCACCAGCCCATCGCCATTGCCACATCCATGCGGACCTCCGATCCTTCTCACCGATCTATACGGCTGAACTTCGCGTCTCTTGGGGAGCCAGATTGGACTATATCCGAGTTTTGTTCTATCCGTTGCGCAAAACGCCCGCAATAAGTACCACTCTCCCTGGGTGTTCGCGACGCGGGCAGCCGCAATCGTTATCGACAGAACGCGCGTTGTTTGATAGTTCTGTAAGGGTGAACGACATAACCAACCACTCTTCCCGCAGCCTGAACCGGCGCCGCTGGTTCCGCGAGTCGGCAGGATTTCTTGGGGGAGCGGCTTCCGCAACGATGCTCCTGGGGCTGGGCGGGTGCAGTTCCACGCCGAAAGCGCCCGCGGAACCGCCGCCACCCCCCGTGCCGGTTTCGGCCTTGAAGGCGTTCACGTCCGCATACGGGAGAGTGCGGGGGAAGGGCGGCGAGATGGAGATTCTCTCCATCTCCAACCTCAACCTGCAGGCTGTGGAGTCAAAGGGAGGCAAGTCCGGAATCTGGCAGTTTCAATTCGTAGCGCCTGCGGCGAAAATGATCTATAACGTCCGATACGCCGTGGCCGACGAACTCCCCAGCTTCCGGGAAGGGGCCTGGGATAGCGGCAGCCAAAGCTACGACCCGCGGGGTATGCGGGCGCAGCCGTTCCCGGTGGCGGCTCTTCGCTGCGATTCCACCACCGCCTACGAGATCGCCGTGAAAGAGGCCAAGGATTTCCTCGATAAGAACCCGAATCTGCCCGTGAACTTCCTTTGTGAAATGACGGACGCTTACCAGTTGCCTACCTGGCGGGTCTATTGGGGCGCCTCCATCAGCACCGCCGTTTACTCCGTATACGTGGACGCCAACCAATCGAAGTTCCTCAAGAAGGGCAAGGGCTAGGCGCCGCCGGCTCTACTTCTTTTCGCGGAGTTCCGTCTCCATCCGGTCCAGTTCCCGGATGCGCAAGAGCAAGCCCGGCCGCTCTCTCAATTCTTTGGCCGTCTTCGCGAAGGAAGCGGCTACCATGCGGCGCACCGTGGCGCCCGGCGCGATCGCTTCGCGGGCCGTCAAGGGCTGCGCGCAATCGTTGTTCAGGGATGCCATGTGCCGGCAGAGGGTTAGCGCGTCCTGCACGGCGACGGTATCGCCCTTCTCCGTTCCGCCGCCAACGGGAATCTCCAACTCCGCCTCCTTCACCACGTATGGGACGCTGGCCGTGTTGGTAACTTCGAATTCCACGACCAGAACATTCCGCGGCGAGCCCGTCTCCACCACGCGGACCCGCCCGATCGAGCCATCGAGCTTCATATAGCGGCCGCAGCCGGAGAGGAGCGCCGCCAGCACCGTTGTGACGAGAATGGCCCCGACCGGAAAGGATCTCGCTCCGAAAAGCCGCCGCATCGCCAGAACTCCTTTGCGGGAAGTCTATCGCATCGCGCCGCGCGCGGGTTCAAGATCACCGCCGCTGGGCAATCCGGCGCCTAGAGGTTCTCCCAAACATACGCCGGGAAGCGGCGCAGAACGGTAAAGCCGAGCTGCGAGTAAAGCCTCACCGCATTGCGATTGGCGCCCGTGACAGTGAGTGTCACGGTGCGGCAGCCCTCGGCGGCAAGGCGCTCCATGCTGCGCTCCATCAGATGCCTGCCCAGCCCGTAGCCGCGCGCTCGCGGCAGGGTGCAAACCTGCGTGATGTGGCCTACGCCCTCGCTCACCACACTCGCCAGGCATGCCGCAAGAAGGGAGCCGCTGCCGGCCTCCACCGCGACGAAACTCGATTCGGCGGCGAAGCGGCCGCAGCCCGGATACTGAATGATGTTATAGAGGAAGCGGCGGCCGCCTTCCACCGTCCGGTATTGGTCGTTGATCCGGGAATCGAGATGCCCGCGGTAGGCTTCCTCGATCAAATAGGCCGCGCGATCCTGGTAGCGTTCGTGCCACGGCTCCACCCGCGGCGATGGAGCTGGCAGCGCGGGGTCCGGCGAGAAGTCGTGCAGCGGAAGCGAGGCGCCCATGAAGAGGCGCTCGTACACTTCCGCATTCGCCGCAAGAGGAGGAGCCGTAAGCGGAAACTCATGCAGCATGAACTGTGCTTCGATCCGCCGGATGCCCGGCCGTTTTCGCGCAGCGTCAAGCGTCGCTTCCAGCAGCCGGTATTCGCTCTCTTCGCTCCGATAGGGCTCCGCGACGAAGAGGCACCCAAGCAGCGCTTTCCGCTCCTCGCAGATGAAGTAGGAGTACCCCACTGCGGAATCCCGGTCGCATAGCACCATCCCGCTCAGGGCCTGGGAGTCAATGAACTGGCCCACCAGCGCCGACGAGGCTTCATAATTCCAGTGCAGCGTGCTCTGCCAAGTGGCCGCTTCTTCTTCGAGAAGCGGAATCATTTCGCGGAGGCGAAATTGCGGCAGATCAAAAATCTCCAAGCCGATTTTACGGCCGGCGGGCAACATGCTCTGATTATATTCACAGACCACTGCGACACAGTCAGCCGAAGAGGGTATGCCAGCCGGCGGGGGCCGCGGAGGGGCGGGGCGCTCACTCCCCGATCATGTGAAGCGCGATGCTCCGCGTATGCGGGGAGCGGCGGTGCTCGAACAGATAAATCCCCTGCCACGTGCCCAGGATCGGCCTTCCGCCCTGAACCGGGACGGAGAGCGAAACCTGCGTGAGAGCCGCCTTGACATGCGCCGGCATATCGTCCGGGCCTTCCATCGTATGGATAAATAGAGGGTCTCCGTCGGGAACCAGGCGGCGGAAGAAGGCCGTGAGATCCCGCCGTACATCGGGGTCGGCATTCTCTTGCACAACCAAAGACGCCGACGTATGGCGCACGAAGATCGTCAGTAGCCCGCGCTCCATTCCCGTATCGCGAAGCCATTCGAGTACCTGGCTCGTAAACTCATACAGCTTCGGCCCGCTTGTGCGAAGGTGAATCGTGTGAAATTCCTGTCTCATTTTCCGCCATTTCGATCTGTGCGCATTCAGGAGCGGCCCGCCACAACTTGAGGCGTTGAGCGCTGGCTTTCGCGTCGATGCGCTCCCAAAGACACTCAAAATTTCGCGTCGAATCCGGCGGGAGGAACGCGTCGAGACCGACGATATCCGGGAAATCGCTCGCGGAACCCAACAGTTGTTCGTAGCCTTCAGGCCAGCCGGAATGGACTTCCGCTTCGACCGGTTCGGCGATCAGCCGGGAAACGCTCTTTCGCTCCAGCGCCGCGCGCCGCTTCAATCACCGCTCCGTCGATTCAGATACGTGGAAATTTAATTGGCGCATCCTGGCCGATTCCTTTCCATTCAGAGATTAGAACAAATCCATGCCCGCGACGCGCATATCTTACCGCCTCTTGCAGTGCCGATCAGCCCATTTGGCGTTCGCGGCCTCATTCCCGATACTCTATTCGGTATGCCCGCGCGCTCTATTAAGTTCGTCCGCTTTTCCACGGGAATCGGCTCTTCCTACGGCATCTGGCATAAGGAAGGAATCCAGGCGATTGGCGGCACGCCCTTCCGGGATTGGCGGCCTACCGAGGAGTGGTATCAGCCGGACGATGTCGATTTCCTGGTGCCCTGCCAGCCCACCAAAATTCTCGCCATTGGGCGCAACTTCAAAAGCCACCTGCATGGGCGTCCGCAGCCGGAAGTGCCGGAGTTCTTCTATAAGCCGCCCAGCGCCCTACAGCACCCCGATAAGCCGGTCATCCTCCCGCTCGATGCCGAAGAGCCGCACTTTGAGGGGGAGATGGTCCTCGTGATCGGCGAACGCTGCCGCAATGTCTCCGAATGGGTGGCGCTCGACTATATGCTCGGCATCACGATCGGCAACGATATCAGTGACCGCATGTGGCAGCGCGGCGAAAAGAAAGACCTCCAATGGTGGCGCGCGAAAGGCTGCGATACCTTTGCTCCGTGCGGCCCGGCTATTGTCACCGGTCTCGACCCCACCCGGCTGCTGCTTGAAACGCGCGTGAACGGCGAACTGAAGCAATCCGAATCCACCGGCGATCTCATCTTCTCCGCCGCCCGTTCCATCGCTTTCGCCTCACGCTACCTCACCCTGGAGCCGGGAGATCTGATCTACACCGGAACCCCCGGAAATACCGAACCGCTCCGACACGATGATGTGGTGGAGGTGTTCTTAGAGAATGTGGGGGTTCTGCGGAATCCGGTGAAGTTGGATGGAGCGGAGTAACTTGAGCGTCATACACTAAAGTTAAATTAGTTGAAACCGATCATCCTTTGGCCTCATCCTATCCGTTGAGCTTCCTTGCCCGAGGTTTCGGGTAGTCCGTGGCTCGCGAACGGCTCTGCCTGACGCGGACGGACGCTGTGCCATGCGCAGCCAAGAAGTGGTTGGAGGGTGAGTAAGTCTATGGATATCAACCGGTTCACGGAAAAAGTTCAATCGGCGCTTCAAGCCGCGCAGTCTTCGGCCGCGCGCGAGGGTCATCAGCAGTTGGATGTTGAGCACCTGATGATGGCCCTGCTTGAGCAGCCGGACGGGCTAGCGCCAGCCATCCTCTTGAAGACGGGAATTGCGCTCGACCGGGTAGCCGAACGCCTCGACGGTGAGATCCGCAAGATGCCCAAGGTCTCTTCGAACACGGGCGCGGCCAACCAGATCTACATCACGGGCCGATTGAACACGCTCATCGCAAAGGCGGAAGAGGAAGCCCGGAAGCTAAAGGATGAGTTCGTTTCCGTCGAGCACCTCCTGCTTGCCGCCATCGGCGAATCCGGCGCGACCGGGACGATCCTTCGTGAAGCGGGCCTCGATCGCGAGAAGCTCATGCAGGCCATCCGCGAGGTGCGCGGTTCGCAGCGCGTGACCACCCAGAACCCGGAAGGCACTTACCAATCGCTCGAAAAGTATGGCCGGGACCTGACCGAACAGGCGCGGGCAGGCAAACTCGACCCCGTCATCGGCCGCGACGAGGAGATCCGCCGCGTGATGCAGGTGCTTTCCCGCCGCACCAAGAACAACCCCGTGCTGATCGGCGAGCCCGGCGTCGGAAAGACGGCCATCGCCGAAGGCCTCGCGCAGCGCATCGTGCGCGGAGACGTGCCCGACGGTCTTAAAGATAAGAAGGTGGTGGCGCTCGACATGGGCGCGTTGATCGCCGGTGCGAAGTTCCGCGGAGAGTTTGAGGAGCGCCTCAAGGCCGTGCTCAAGGAAGTCCAGGATTCGCAGGGCGAAATCATCCTCTTTATCGACGAACTCCATACCGTTGTTGGCGCCGGGAAGGCCGAAGGCGCAATGGACGCCGGTAACCTGCTGAAGCCCATGCTGGCCCGCGGAGAACTGCACTGCATCGGCGCCACCACGTTGAACGAATACCGGAAATACATTGAGAAGGATGCCGCACTTGAGCGGCGCTTCCAGCCTGTAATGGTGGAGCAGCCGAGCGTGGAAGATACCATCTCCATCCTGCGCGGCCTGCGCGAGCGTTACGAACTGCATCACGGCGTGCGCATCAAGGATACGGCTCTCGTGGCGGCCGCCGTGCTCTCGAACCGCTATATCGCGGACCGCTTTCTGCCCGATAAGGCCATTGATCTGGTGGATGAGGCCGGCGCGAAACTGCGCACGGAAATCGATTCCATGCCGAGCGAACTCGATGAGATTCATCGTCGCGTGATGCAACTGGAGATCGAGCGGGAGGCCCTGCGCAAGGAAAGCGACGAGGCCTCGCGCGACCGGCTTGAGAAGCTGGAGCGCGAACTCGCGAACCTCAAGGAGAAGGGAGACGCACTGCAAGCCCGCTGGCAGAACGAGAAGAAGTCCGTCCAGAAGCTGCGCGATCTTCGCGAGCAGGTGGAGCAGACCAAGATCGAGATCGGCCGCGCGGAGCGGGAGTATGACCTCAACCGTGCGGCGGAGTTGAAGTATGGCCGCCTCACGCAGCTTGACCGGGAAATGGCGGAGGCCTCCGAGGCGCTCTCGCGCCTGCAGGGCGAGAGTTCGCTGCTCAAGGAAGAGGTTTCCGAGGAGGATATCGCCAAAGTGGTCAGCCGCTGGACTGGTATTCCCATCACGAAGCTGCTCCAGGGCGAAGCGGACAAGTTGTTGCACCTCGATTTCGAATTGCACCAGCGCGTGGTGGGGCAGGATGAAGCCGTCAGCGCCGTGGCGGAAGCCGTGATGCGCGCCCGCTCCGG
>JADYZL010000445.1 GCA_020853155.1 Bryobacterales bacterium | reverse complement strand
GGCGGAGAATGGCGCGCCAAACAATGTCAGCACGGTGGGCGACGCAGGTATCAGCGTGGGCGATATCCGCGCGGACCCGGCGAGACACGGCGCGTGCTGGCTCTGGATGACGGCGGACAACCTCCGGCTGCGCGCCACCGGCGCAATCGGGGCCGCGCGGATCTGGCTGAAGTAGAACCAGCTACTCCGTGCAGAACTCCGCGGGCGGAGCGGGAACGGCTTCCACTCGCCGGGCTGCCGCATCGAAGCGGTAGACGCGGCAAACAGGTGTACCTTCGCAGGACGTGACGAATCGAAGCAGATCCCCGGCGGCGCCCGGCACGGGCCCGGCGGTGGAGGCTGCCGTTGCCGCCGCGCTTCCCCCGCGGGATGGCGCGCACGGGGGGTCTTCGATCGTTCCGTACCCGGCCAGCGCGCCCTTTTCTAGCCGCATCCAGCGCCACCCGGCCGCGCGGGCCTCTTGCTCCGGCCGGCCGGCCGGCGTCTCGCCGGATGGCTCTTGCTCCGCGGGTCCGTTCCATCCGAGATCCCTTGTGTGGCTGAGGATGTGCATCTTCCCAGCGCCGGTCAGGACGATGGTGAAGCACTTGCTGAAATCTTCGGCGCGCTCGTAGCGGCAATGGAACTTGCCCGCGAAACGAAACTTCTCATCCCCCAGATATTCAAGCACTGCGCCGAGGGCTTCCGTCTTGGAGAGACGGACGAGCAGGGCCAGATCGAGATCGCGATCGCCATCGAGATCCACGTCGGAGCGAAAGAGGTTGCGCGGGGTGAGCGACGGATCGTCGAAAACCTCCGGGAGTTCCCTGGACAACTCGGCCCGATTCGCCTTCGGCAGCGGGAGATACTCGACCATCTCCGCGTCGAAAGAGGGTTCCGCGGGCGTGGCATCTCCGCTCGCCTCGCGTGGATCTTCGGTATCGAAGAACTTCACGACCGCGGTCGCAAATGTATTCGCAAGGCCGCCCGAGGAGCGGGAACCGGTGAAATCTCCACTGCTTGCCGGGCGGCGGCCGGTGGGGGCGTGCTGCATGGTCCAGAGGAAAACGAACCAGAGGCAGCACGTCGCCGCGAAGGCGAGCGGCAGCGAGATGGAACGGTTCGAACGCATCCTACTCCAGGCTACGAGGTTGCGGATGCGGCGTCCAATCTCGCGCACACCGCTTAACCGGGCAGAATGCGGTGCTGTGCGGCGTCGTAGGTCATGCGCCTGCCCTTCGTGAGGGCGGCATCGGCCATCAACACAGCCACGGAATGGGAGAATCCCGCCTCGATGGGTGCAATCGGCTGCCGCCGGCTGCGCACGCAATCGAGGAAGTTCTGCATGTGGCTCACAACCTCGCGCCGTTCAAACAGGATCGGCTTCGCGATACGGTCCGCTTCGCCGGATCCATCGGCGGTCATCTCCCAGGTGGCGCTGGGGGAAAGGCTCTTCGCATCGAGTGTCCCGCGCGTGCCGAACCACTTCGCGAAGTTGCCAGCGCCGTTGCCGAACGTCGTGCAGTAGCGCACCATGAAGCCTTCCGCGTATTCGTAGGCGACCTCAATGGAATCGGGCACGTCGTAGCCATTCTGCTTCCAATGGTACGTGCCGCCCAGCGAGACGGCGTAACGGGGGAACTCGACGCTGGTGACGTAGTGAACCAGATCGATGAAGTGCACCATCAGGTTGGTTTGCGGGCCGAGCGAAAACTCACGGAAGCCATACCAATCCCGGTATTTCACGGCGCTGAAGGGGCGGTTCTTGTCTTCGAGCAGAAAGGCGCTCCAATCGACATCGGCCGCCGTGGGGGGCGCATCGCGATAGCTATCGCCGCCATAGCCGATCCAATAGGGCTTGTAGCCATTGCGCGCTTGCTCCACCTTCAGAACCGCGCCCAGCGCCTTCGCGGATAGGGCTTCCTTCACGGGCGTGGATTGCGGATAGCTGCGCATCTGCGTGCCGATCTGGACGACCCGGCCCGAGCGCTTCACGGCATCGTAGGCACGGATGAGCTCCTCCATATTCATGGCGAGGGGCTTCTCGACATACACGTCCTTGCCGGCGTTCACGGCCTCGATCAGTTGGGTGCAATGCAGGTGGTCCGGCGTGCCGATGACGACGGCATCGACGTCCTTGCGCGCCAACACCTCGGCGAAGCGGGCGGTGGCGAACGGCGTCGTCGCGGTGGCTTCCTTGACGGTCTCGACGGCGGCTTCGCGCTTCTGCCGCCAGGTGTCGCACACGGCCACGACGTCGGCGCGCGCGTTTTCCTTCTCCGCGAGGATTTCCTTGAGGAGGCCGCGCCGGCCACAGCCGACGTTCGCCACGCCGATGCGGTCATTCGCGCCCAGAATACGCGAATAGCTTCCGGCGGCCATCGCCATTGCGGCGCTTGTGAGAAAGTGGCGGCGGTTGGATGGACTGGGCATGTGGCGTTGGGCTCCTCAGTTTCAAATTCGATTCGCCGGTGGGGGAATTACACCCCGGCGAGCCGGTTTCCAGAGAAAAATCGCTATCTCAGCAGCAACCGGTTTGCCTTAGGATATCGCTATGCCCCCACGCAGCGGGGGAACCTTGAACACGGAAGGAATCAGTTCCCGCATGAAATGCATTCTCTATTTGCTCATTGCAATGGTATTGTCGAGCACGCTCTTCGCCGAGAGCGGCGCTTACGAATACCGTCTGCTTGCAACCACCAAGACTTCCACGATGGAAAGAGAATTGAATGAAGCGGCGGAAGCCGGGTTCGCCTTCGCCGCCACGATGGGCGGCGAGACCGCTTTCGGCGGGAACGAAACGGTCGTGATCATGATGAAGTCGCCCACCGTAGCGCGCCGCCGCTACAAACT
>JADYZL010000444.1 GCA_020853155.1 Bryobacterales bacterium | reverse complement strand
GTTTGAAACAGCGAAATCCCAAATTGAAGCTGCTGATCTCCGTGGGTGGCTGGACGTGGTCGAACGATTTCTCAGACGTCTCGCTCACGCCGGAATCGCGCGCAAAGTTTGTGCGGAGCGCCGTGGCCTTCGTCGAGCGCCATCAACTCGACGGCCTCGATGTCGATTGGGAGTTTCCGGGCCAAAAGGGCAACAACAATGTGTATCGCCCGGAAGACAAGCAAAACTTCACCGCCCTGATGACAGACTTGCGTTCCGCCCTCGACGCCGCTGGCCGGGCGCGAGGCAAGCGCTATCTGTTGACCATCGCCGCCCAAGCCGCCCCTGCGTGGCTCGAGCACACGGAGATGCAGAAGGTGGCGGCCTCTCTCGATTACGTGAACCTGATGGCCTATGACCAGTTCGTGAACTCCGAACCCGTGGCCGCGCACCACGCACCGCTCTTTACGCATCCCTCCAACCCCAAACAACTCTCAGCCGCCACCTCGGTTTCGCAGTTCCTCGCCGCCGGAGTGCCTGCGGAAAAGATCGTGGTGGGCGTCCCCTTCTACGGGCGCGCCTGGGCATCGGTTCCCCCGCAGAACCACGGTCTCTACCAGCCGGCCAGCGAGATCCGGGAGCGCGTAGGCGGTTCGTTTCAGGGCATCAAGACGCGCCTCGAAAACAAAGATGGCTTCGTCCGTTATTGGGACGATCTCTCGAAAGCGCCCTACCTCTACAATGCCGCCAGACAGATATTCGTCTCTTATGAAGACGAGCAGTCGGTGGGGCTGAAGGCGCAATACGTGAAAGAGCGCGGCTTGGCCGGCATCATGTTCTGGGAATACCACGGAGATCCGGAGAACAAGCTGCTGGACGCCATCAACCAAGGCTTGCGATAACCCCGCCCAACGCTGTCTTCAACCGGGCTCAGGCCGCTGCTCCCGCGCGGGTCCGCCACCGCCCCATCACGGAGCCAACCCGTCCCACCGCCGGGTCAACCAGGGGTTGGTTGACGAACTGGACCGCATTGCGGATGCAAAATGCCACGCGCGGGCGCAGCTTGCACTGGCCTGGCTGTTGGCTCGGAACCCGTGGATCGTACCCATCCCCGGCGCCACCAAGCTCGAACACCTGGAAGAGAACCTCTGCATCTTGAAGATAACGCGCTGAGCATCTGGAAAATTTGCAAGATGGCGCAGGTGGCGCAGCCGGAAGCCAGGCTCAAGCCGCTTCGATTGCGTAAACCAGCTTACCGTTTTCGACCGTCACCGCTTTTCGCTTCTGAAGCTCTGCCACAACCGCCTCCACCTCCTGCTCGCTGAGTGCCTTGCGAAAGACCGCCGAGATGGTGCTGCTGAGCGTCTTCAACGAGCGGGGCCTTGAAACGCCTTTCCGAAAGTGCGCCAGAACCAGCGCCACCCGTTCGCCTGGCGATTTTGCATGCACTGCCTGCAGGAAAGATATTTGCGCAATTGACTCGACCCGTTGGGCAAAAACTTTCTGTCCCTTCATGTGCGCGATCAGCGGATCAAACCCCGTATCGCGCGAAACAATATGCAGGAAGGCATTCTTGTCTTGGGTGACAATCTCACCGCAATAGTAGGCGATATGAAAATCCAATGCATTCGGGCCGTTTGCGCTGCATCGAACGATTCGTCCGGAACCTTCCATCGCTTGTAGTGCCATCACGATGTCAACGGAGATCTTGGTCTGGTTCGCTCCCACAAAGAGCAGCACATGTACTTGCGGCACGTGAAGCGTTTCCAGGTCTGCGGGCTGCACGTTCTCATAGTCGATCAACACATAATTCGTTCTAAGCATCGGCATCCCTCCAAATCGCTTTGGCCGTGTTCGCAGCGTCTCAGCCTCTGCTCACTTCGAGGCCCTTTGCCGCCGCGCCGGCGCCGCCCATTCGCCTCTTGATCGCGCGGGCGCGGGTGCGCTCATTCCTTCCAGCAACCGCCGGGAGGCGTCAGCCACCTCGGCCATGACGGCGTAAAACGCGGCTTCATTCGCCTGCGAGGGCGGGGCAAAATCGGCGATCTTCCGCACAAACTGTGACGCCGGGGCCCGAATCGCCTCGTCCGTGAATGGGGTCGAAGGGATAGAGCGCGCAGATACTGCGGCACATGGGCACATTCTACGGATTCGCCATCCGTCTCGGCCAGCGATGGAAGGGCGAATCGGTCCCTCGTACGGATTCCTGCCCACCCCCGCCGCAACTTCCGGTAAGCACACGTCCGGCGATCCCGCATCCCGCGAATCGTCAACCTGGGAACGAACGGACGTTCTGGTGTGGACTCCAAGCTTGTGACACGCGAACTCGGGACAGATCCCCATTCGCTGCGAGGGGGTTGTCTCGCGCGAGGGGTCCGCACCACCAGACCGTCCCTCAACTCCTATTCCAGTTCCCAATAAGTCACTCGGCCGCGTTGTTGCGAGACGAACCGGACGCCACCGTCCTGCGAGATCACGGTGATCACTGCCCCAGGTACCGCGCCCGCCAGGCGGTACGCGGACCGATGGCGCGCACCAACGCTTTCCGTATCCTCTTCCTCCGTCCTGTTCGCTTCGAGATCGAGCGCTCTGGCGACACTCCTAACCGGCGGCAACTCTCCGGAAATCATGCCTCCAAAGCCCACCAGTTCATGCTGCTTGGTGACGACCACGGCGCCGTCGACCGAGGCGAGGCCAGCCACGAGATACGCCGTTTCAAAAAGTGCTTCATCCAGACTTATCAACCTGTCGTCGGTTGCCGACTCGAATTCTTTCCATTGGATCGGTTCAGACCCGCTGTTGCGCAGCCCGTACACCTGCGCGAGACGGTCGAGCATAGACACTACAAGATCGGGAAATGAACGCCGGGATTCCGACTCCTGGAATCGGTATTTGATGTCGATCAACGGCGCACCGGTACGTCCAGTGTCAGCGTATTCTTCAGGAACAAAGATGATCGTGCCGCCGTGATGAGCCTCTCGCACCAACGCGATTACGCGCTTCATCATGCGTTCAGACACGGCGCGGGGAAGATCTGGGTCCAAGGGAGCCCATCGCTCTCCGTGAGCGCGGGCACGTTCCGCCGAGGATCGGTGCCTCGCCATGAGTTCCGTACTAAAGTCCGCAAACCGGCGCGGCAGCCACACCGACACAAAAGGATCTGTCCGGCATCCGGAGATCCGACCCTGCCGCAGACTCCCGATCAGTTGGCTACCCTGGTACACAGCCAACCCACCGGGGGCATCGACCTGTACCACGAGTGCGGGGGGAAGTGACGCACCGGCTCGCCTGCCCCCCTGAACATCACGCAGCCACCATGTACCCGAGTTGATGAGCCCCCAAACTCGCAGGTCTCCATTTCCTTCACCCTGCACGCCGATAAGGGTCCGCCGCGGGTCGGAAGCGACGGATAGACGCCTGAGTTCCACGGTATCGAATGGCAATGAGTGGGCGAATGCCAGACGCTGCAATTCCTGTGGCGGCAAGCCATCGGCGGGGAAGAGCGCGGGCTCGGCAAGTACAGTGCGAAAGGTGACCGGGCGCGCTTCCTCGCGCAGCAGACTCGCCTGGTAGCACACGGAGAGAAGATGCTCCACCGTCGCCAGTTCGGGAAACGGGTGGAGCCCACCTGAGCTACTCCAGCGGCCTTGCACGAAACGCGCGAATTCTGAAGGGTATGCGTACCCCGGCTCCTTATGACTCACGATATTTACCCTTCCCGATGAGCGCTTGGACATGGACAGCAATACTCTTGTCAAGCGTCTCACCCCGCGCATGGAGCTTCGACATCTCCCGGCTCGATCAACTGCAAGTTATTGTCAATGTACTCGATCTTGTCTGCGCC
>JADYZL010000443.1 GCA_020853155.1 Bryobacterales bacterium | reverse complement strand
CCGATGAAGCCTCCGAAGCGAACCTCGGCGAGGGCGCGAAAGACGCCCGCGAAATTGATTTCGCCGGTGCCGGGCTCGTGCCGGCCAGGCACATCACCGACGTGGATATGGGCGATCCGCGAGTGATGCTCGCGGATGGTTTCGATCAGATTCCCCTCCATGATCTGCGCGTGATAGAGGTCATAGAGAATTTTCACGTGTGGAGAATCGACCTTGCGGATGATCTCGAACGCCTCGGTCGGACGGTCCAGGAAATAGTCGGCGTGATTGTTCCCGGTGGGGTTCAGGGGCTCCACTTTCGCGAGTGTATTGATGGGTTCGACGATCAGCGTGATGCTTGCGCGCGCCGCCAGATCCGCACCGCGCTTCAGCCCCTCGACGATGCTTTCGTGCTGCTGGGCGCGGGAAAGATGCTTTACTTTGAAACCGCTGAGGACGACCAGCTTATCGCTTTCGAAGCGCTTCGCCGCGTCGATGGAGGCGCGGAGTTCAGCGAGAAATCCTTCGCGTTCGGCGGGGTTGCAGAGACCCATGCCGGGTGGGTTGACGCTGCGATTGCCCACCAGACAGACGCAGGTGAGGCCGAACCGGTTCTTGAGTTTCGTAATCGCCGAAGCGTCCTGGGCACGCCACTCGCCGAACTCGAAGCCTTGGTATCCGGCGGCGGCGGTGCGCTCAAGCTGCTCGGGGAGTGTCAAACCCGGGAATAATGGCTCCACGCGAATCGACAAGTTCGGCGCGGCCTCCGTGGCCGCTCTACCGGTTCGCGCCAATGGCCCCGCAAGCAAGGCCGACCCAAGCAGATGGCGGCGATTGACGCCGCGATGGAGTTCCGTATGGTTCATCCGTCTTAACTCTTCATCATTTCCGCCCAGGTGACCTCACGCCGGGCGTCCATCGCCATCCGGCCGAGAATGGCCGTTAATGTGCTTTCCGCACCGCGGACCGCGGTATTCTCCGGCCGGTTCTCGCGGATGCGCCGCACGAATTCCTCGACGGCATCGATCGTCATGTTGCGGGGCATCTTTTCAATCTTCTCGTTCGTTGTTGAATAGCGGTAGCGGATGTGGTTCTCCGACGTTTCAATCAACCCCTTCGTCCCGAAGAACTGTTCCAGCACTTCACGATATCCCGGTGGCGCGATCGTGGCGCCCGTCAGTTGCCCCTGCGTTCCGTTGGGATAGGTGTATGCGACGAAGTTGTGGTCTCGCGTGTCGCCATTACCCGGGCGCCGGGCGCCTCCCGAACCGATGGCGCTCACCGGATGGCCATCGAGAAACCAGTTGAGAACGTCGATGGAATGGATGTTATTTTCGACGATCAAATCGCCCGAGTACTGCTTCCAGGCGTACCAGTTCTTGAGTTTTTCCGCCTCTGAAAGGACAGCTTGGCGTCGTGCCACGGCGGCAGCGCCTTCGCTCTTCAGGAAGCGGGCGATCGCGAGTTGAATCTCACCGATCTGGCCATCCGCCACGGCCTGCCTCGCCTGGCGATAGAGCGGCGCATAGCGGCGTTGGAACCCGAAGACGACGTTGAATTTCCTATCCATCGAATCCGCGGCGCGCATGATCCGCCGGCACCCCTCGACGTCGATCGCTGCCGGCTTCTCTAGATAGATATGCTTGCCAGCCTTGGCCGCTGCCTCGAAGTGCTCGGGATGGAGATAGACCGGTGTCGCGATGATGACCGCGTCGACCTTGCTCTCGAGCAGACGGTGATAGTCGTTGTAGAAAACCGCTCCCTCGCTTCCGGTACGCTTGGCCGCTTCCGCCATTCGGCTATCAACCAGATCACAGAAGGCGGTGAATCGAGCCGATGTATGCCGCGCCATCAGCTCCGCGACACCACTGCCTCGATTCCCCGCGCCAATCAAGCCTACCGCCGGCGCATCGTTCGCGGCGCTTGCGCGGAGTGCGGAGAAAGGCAGAATCGACACGGCGCCGATGGCCGCGCGGCGGGAGAGTGAGCTGTGGCCGTTCATCCCTGGATCTCCCCGGCGGCGCGCAACAGCGTCTCCTGCAGGATGAGTTCATGATCGTAGGAAAGCTGCAAGGGCTGCTTGCTCTTGAGGGCGCGGGCCAGTTCGGCGAAATCGCCCGCGAAGCGGGGTTGGGGCGGCAAGGTCACATCCTGCCAGCCCGCCTTGTAGCTGCCTTGTGGCTTGCGCAGGTAGATGCGCATGCGCGGTGGATTCGCTTCCGGATGAACAATGAAGGTGCCGTCGGAACCGATGATCTCAAAGGAGCGGTGGTCGCCCGCGCCAGCCTGGTTCGCCGTCTGCGAAAGGACCGCGAGGGTACGGTCGAATTCGAAGAGGGCCATGCCATTATCGTTGAGATTATCCTTTACACTCGATTGGTGGCGGAGCATGGAGTGGACGTGTTTGGGGCGTCCGAGAAGGTCTACCATCCGGTCAATGACGTGGCCGCCGAGTTCAAACAGGCTGCCGCCTTTGTATCTCGCTTCCACGGCGCGTTGTGGCGCGTCGCGATCCGCATTCATCGTGCCGCGCACCTGCATGATGTCGCCGAGCCAGCCCTTGCGCGCGGCATCCAGGGCCGCGTTGACACCCGCGTGATGCCTCCAGACGTACCCGGTCTGAAAGAGAAGCTTCTTGGCCCGCGCCCGCTCCACCATGGCCTTGAACGAAGGGTAGTCATACCCGACCGGCTTCTCAATGTGCAGGTGCTTGCCGGCCTCGATGACCTTGGCGCCCATCGGGATGGCGTCCCAGACGCTGCACTCCACGACGGCGAGCGGGATGCTCTTATCGCCTAGCATTTCGCTCTCACTCATCCAGCGCAGGCCGGAAAACAGCGGGTTCTGCTCCGCCTTTGCGCGAAGGGCAGGATCGGATTCGCAGACGGCGGCGACTTCATAATCCGGAGAATCGCGCAGTGCTTTCAGCTTGCCCGTCGTGTGACTATGTTCGGTGCCCCACAAGGCAACCCGGATGCGGCCTTGCGATTGGGCGGCCATCACCGGCATCGCGGATGCGGCCGCCAAGAATTCTCTGCGCTTCATTCGATACTCCTCGGACTTCGTTCGATACTCCCTGGAATTCGTCCGGTGATTCCCGGTTGGGGAGGTTCGGCATGCCGGAAAGGGGCAGCTATCTAAAGACAGTACTGAATGGGCCGCCGCATTGCCAAGCGGTAACACGGCGGCCCGGATGGGAAGCTCTACCAGTTCAAGCGGAGAGCCATTTGAAGGATACGCGTGTCGAGCGCGCTTGTAATCTTCATGAAGTTGACGTTGTTTTGCGTGGTGTTCGGCCCATTCAGGTTGGGGCGGTTGAATGCGTTGAAGGCTTCGAAGCGATAGGTCAGCCCGATATTCTCCCGCAGCGCGAAGCGCTTGAAGAGACCGAAATCCCAACTGGCGTAACCGGGATCGCGGAAGGTATTCCGGCCGAGCGTTCCGAAGGTTCCCAACGCATTGGGCCCAAAGGCCGCCTTGTTGAGGTATTGCGCGATCTGCTCGCCGCGCGTGCGGCCGCCCAGATCGGGATTGCCAATCATGTCCGCGCGCTGCCCGCCGGTGCCGGTACGGGCGTTATCGACGCCGCTCGTTACGGTGAAAGGCGCACCGGTGGAGAGGGCGCCGATCACGTTCAAGCTCCAGCCATTGATGAGCCACTTGGCGGGGTTTTCCACGCGGAAGGGCAGTTCGTAGAGTCCGGAGAGGTTGAAGACGTGGGTCTTGTCGAAGTTCGCCGGGCCTTTATCGAAGCGTGCATCAAACGGGTTGGTGCGCGCCTGGCCGGTGAGCTTGGTGGCGGAAGCGTCGTCGATCGCTTTCGACCACTGGTAGTTTACCAGCAGGGTGAAGCCTTTGGCGAAGCGACGGTCCGCCGTCAGCTGCAACGCATGATACGTGGAGTTGGAAGTGGGCTCGATCAGATTGAGGTTGCCGAGTGAGGGCGCGTAGGGCCGGCGCTGGTTCGTGGTAGCCGTCGTCACGCCGGGCGCGTATACGGCGGCGTTCCCCTCGCGGACCACGCCGAGCCGGGTGCCCTTCGAAGCGGCGTAAGAGGCGCGGCCCACGAAGCCAAGGCCGACCTGCCGCTCCAACGTGAGGTTCCAGTTCTGCACATACGGACCCTGGAAGTCCGAGACGTACGGCTGGTGGTTGCTGAAGTTGGGGAACACCGCATCCGAGCCAGGGTTGAGCGGGGCGGGGAAGGGGTTGTTGATTCCCGCATACGGGTTCGCAAAGCTATTCGTTGCGTTGCCGAACGTCGTCACCACGGTGCCGAAGGGCGCCTGGTTGGCCTGATTGTTGAAGGCGATCGTGTTCAACTGGTCATAGAAAATGCCGTAGCCGCCGCGGAGCGCGGTCTTGCCATCGCCGAAGATATCCCAGGCGAAGCCGACGCGCGGGGCGAGGTAGCCCAGGCGGCTCTTGATGGCATTCTTGGGAAGGTCCTTCTCCCCTGCATAACGAATGCCGAGAGGCGCGTTCGGATAGCGGGTGGAGCGCTCGCCTGGATGCCAGACGGCAAGGCGGTTCTCGAGGTCGGAATACGGCAGGAACGGTTCCCAGCGCAAGCCGAGGCTGAGAGTGAAGTTTCGGGTTGTTTTCCATTCGTCCTGCGCGAAGAGCGCGTAGCGGTCAAACCGGGTATCGCGGTATTCTCCAATGCCCTGAACCAGCGTATTGAAGCGACCGATCATGAAATCGGCGAGCGAGTCTCCGGTGAAGGGTGCGGAGCCGTTGAAGTTCCACTGCCCGTTGGCGCGGAAGTTATTTCGCACGTCGCCGATGCCGCGGCCCACCTCGCCGCCGAACGCGAAGGAATGGCGGCCGGTGGTGACGCGCACGGTATCCGTGAACGTGTATTCGTCGCGGAGGAAGATGTTGGTGTCGCCCGTGTTGAGGGTGCCGAAGTAACCGGCCACTGTGACGTGCCACTGCGGCTGGTTGTCGTTGTACAGGTTCGAGCCGAAAGAGGCGATGCTCGCCGCGGGAAGCAGGGGCGCGTTGTGCCCATCCATGCGCGTGAAGGCGAACATGAACTGGTTCATGACGGTGGCGCCGAACGTGTGGGTGTCCGTGAGGTTGATGCTGCGGTTCAACCAGGTACGTCCGGTGGTCTGCTCCAGGTAGTTGGAGGGATTGAGGATCGCGGGCGTAACCGCGTAGCTATCCCAGTAGCGCCCGGTGAGGCGATTATTCTGCGTGATCTGATGATCGATGCGCACAAGGAATTGATCGTCGTCGTAGTTGTTTGCCGCAGACGTGGTGATGGTATTGCCCGAAGTGGGCAGGGGAATGTACTTGAGAATCTCCTGCGAGATGGGGCTGAACTGCGAGGTGGGAATCCGGTTATTCGCGAAGGTACCCCCCGCGGGGTTCTTCAGAGCCTTCGAGAGATTCGAAAAATCGCCTGCCCGCTGTGCCGCGGTGGGCACCACCTTCCCCACGTCCGGAGGAGTCTGGCGCTGCACCGTGCCCTGCCAGGAGAAGAAGAAGAAGGTCTTGTTGCGCCCGTCGTAAAACTTCGGAATAAACACGGGTCCGCCGACGGTGGTTCCATATTGATTGCGCTTGAGTCCGTCGTCCGCGCGCTTGCCATCGGGGCCGACCGCGCCGAAGTAGGGCGTGGAGTTCATCGCCTTATTGCGGAGGAACCAGAAGGCGCTTCCGTGGAGTTCATTGGTGCCGGACTTGGTGACCGCATTCACGATGCCGCCCGACTGACGGCCGAACTCCGCGCTGAAGGAGTTCGTCTGCACGCTGAATTCCTGAAGCGCGTCGGGGTTGGGCATCGGGTTCGGAACGTTCGTGTAGTGGTCGTTATTCTGCGAACCATCGAGCATGAAGTTCGTTGTGTTCGAGCGGCCTCCGTTCACGGATACGGGGGTGACGCCGGGATACGTGGTGCCGGAAGTGGTGTCCGCGCGGAGATCGGTGACCGTGCCCACGATGAGCCGCATCAACTGGGTTGCGTTGCGCCCGTTGAGAGGCAGTTCTTCGATGCGCCGTTCATCGACCACCGCTTTCAATGTAGGCGAAACCGTATCGACCACTACGGCATCGGCTTCGACGGTAACCGTTTCGGAAGCGGTGCCCACCTTGAGCGGGGCATCGACGCGGATATTCTCATTCACCTGCAGGCGAATGTTGCGGACGGCGAATTGTTGAAAACCCGCGGCTTCCACCGTGAGTTCATAGACGCCCACGGGGAGAGCCGGGAAGGTGTAGTTGCCGTCTCCGCTGCTTGTCGCCGCATGGCGCGCTCCGGTTCCGGCATTCACCGCGACAACGGCGGCTCCGGGCACCGAGGCGCCCGAGGGGTCCGAGACCCTGCCGCTCAGGACGCCGTAGATATTCTGTGCGAAACCGATGCTGCAAAGCAGCAGGACGGCCGCGATTGCCTTCATGGACATGAAAGACTGTATGTTCATCGTGCCCTCATTTCTTCAATCGCTGCGCGGATCTCAGGATAGCCGCCGGCAGCGCGATTTCCCCTAAACATTTTTCCTTTGAGCGGCTGGCGCCCGTGCTACCGGTTCCGTTTCCCCGGGTCCCAGATGGTTGCGACAATCTCCCGTTCCTTGTAGAGCCCGGGAGACCAGTAGTAAAGGGTTACTATTTTTCCGTCAGTGCGGATGGCGTCGCGGGTATAGCCGAGGTCCCAGGCCTCTCCGTCGTCACGCAAGACAATGGGCTCGGACCAGGATTTGCCGTCATTGTCGCTGATTGTCGCATGAATTCCGTAGGGTCTTTCACGGTAGCCGGAGGTGAGCGTGAGGCGGCCGTCGGGCAGGCGTTTGAGCGACGGTGGATTGCCGCTCTTGCCGGTGCTGTGCGCGATCGGCCTGGCCAGTGGAACCCAGCTTCGGCCTTGATCATCGCTCGCGTAGAGGTCGACCCAATCCGTGGCTTCGTCCTGCTTCACGCGGACAGCGCAGAGAAGGCGCCCGTTGGGCAGGCGCACGCTGGAGGGCATGATGGAGAACCCTTGCGGCTCAGGGCCAATCCAACCCTGCAGGTTCCAGGTGAGGCCGCCGTCCACAGTTCGAGCGCAGAACGGACGGCCCTCCTGGCCGTCTTCCTTGGAGGCCGTGGCGAAAACAAGCGCTTCGTGTCTTCCGTAGATCTGGTAATCCGTGCGCCCGTCGATTGCCTTCCGGCCGAACATCGGGAATTCGAAAGGGCCCTGCCAGGTGCGGGCGCGATCCGTGGAGTACGAGAAATGTGATCGCCCCTTTTCGGCTTCACTCTGCCGCAGCGTGAACGCGAAGCCGGGAGCGGTGAAATCCATCGGCTCGGCGAGAGCCCGTGCGGGTTTACCGCCCTGCTCCGGAGGAATCAGGGAGGCGGGCGCTTCGATTTTCCAGGTTTCCCCTCCATCCAGACTGCGCGCGAGGCGGGGTTCTTTCGGCCGATTGCGGTCCCGCTGATGGCGTTCGGGATCGGTTTTGATGAAGTAGGCGGCGGCGAACCCGCAGACGATCTCATCACCCCAATTCCAGATGCCGTAGTTCGCGGGCCAACCGCCAAACCGGCCCAGTTCCGCGTAGACGGGGATATTGCGAATCGAGCGCGGCGCGGCGCCGGCAGTAGCGAGCGCGAAGGGGAGCCCGAACATGGTTCTGCGGCAAATCACTTGTCTCTCACTCCTCTGTTTCTCCCTTCCCGGTGTGCCCTGCGCACTGTGCTGCCCACTTTTGCGGAGGGCGGAATCTTGCCGTGGTTAACGAAATTCCGCCAAACCGCTGCCGACGTGGAGGGATCGCAGCGCGTCGCCCCATTTCAAGAAAGATACAGAGCGTTCAGATAAAATGCAAGATGATTTCGCAAAGCCACCAATTGGGATATGCTGGCTTGTCAGGGATACTTCGTATGCGTATCGGAAAGCACATTATTTATAGCCTATTGTTGTGGTTAATAGGCGTTCATTTCGGTGGACCTCCCGTCGCCGCACAAGCGCCACCCGCCGTCACGGCAACACCGGGCATTCGTGTGGTGCGCTTCGCGGATAGCAAGCCGTTCAAGATGGGCACGGTGACTTCGCGTCGCATCATCCATCCGGACTTGGGCGCGAAGAACACGACGCTCAACCTCTCGGTTTCCGATCCCGGCGCGGAGTTCGCGCAGCACACGCACGGCAAATCCACGGACACGATTCTGGTTCTCGAGGGTGAAGTGAATCTGCGCCAGGGGCCGTCTTTGCACTTGTTCAAGGCCGGCGAAGCGGCCTTTGTTCCGGCCGGGCAAATTCACGGGACGATCACGGCGGGCACGGGTCCCGCGGTGATGATCAGTTTTCAGAACCCGCCGGATCTGGTTCTCTACACCGGCGCGCGGGATTCGTCGAAACCGAACGCCGCGCCCGTGCAGGGAGACATCACTCCCGGGGCTGTGAAGTATGTGAATTTTCGCGATAAGAACGGCCAATTCGTGGGGCCGCAACAGGGCGCGACGGTGGTGGCCGCGTTCCATCGAAAGCTTCGGCGCGGCGAGAAAATTCAGGCGCGTGTGGATGCCGATGGGGAAGCGCTCTTTTTCGTTT
>JADYZL010000442.1 GCA_020853155.1 Bryobacterales bacterium | reverse complement strand
TGGAACGGTGGATTTCCATCGGGACATCGAGCCCATCTTCCGCGCGAATTGCTATGAGTGCCACTCCGGGCCGAAGCCGCAATCGCAGTTGCGCCTCGATGTGGGCGCGGCGGCGCTGAAGGGCGGCCTCGGGGGAAAGGTGATCCTGCCCGGTGATGCGAAGGGCAGCCGGCTCTTGCACCGCGTGCGAGGGCAGGGCGGGGAACGCCGGATGCCCTTGCAGCGCACGCCGCTGAGCGATGCCCAGATCGCGCTGCTCTCCCGCTGGGTGGAGGAAGGCGCGGCTTGGCCCGGCGCGGAGCAACCCGCCGCCGCCGCGATCGCCACCCACTGGAGCTATGTGAAGCCGAAGCGGCCCGCCCCTCCATCGGTCGCGAATGCGCAATGGGTGGCCAATCCCATTGACGCATTCGTACTGGCCCGCCTGGAGAAAGAAGGGCTCACGCCTTCGAATGCCGCCTCGAAGGAAACGCTGATCCGCCGCGTCAGCCTGGACCTCACGGGCCTGCCGCCAACGCCGGCGGAGATCGATGCGTTTCTCGCCGATACGAGCGACGGCGCTTATGAGAAGCTCGTGGATCGCCTCCTCGCTTCGAAACACTACGGCGAACGCTGGGCCCGGCCGTGGCTCGATTGGGCGCGTTATGCCGATTCTCACGGCTTTGAGAAAGACCTCCCCAGGGTCATGTGGAAGTACCGGGATTGGGTGATCGACGCCTTGAACGCGAACATGCCCTTCGACGAGTTCACCATCGAACAGATCGCCGGCGACATGCTGCCGAACCCAACCGAAAACCAACGGATCGCTACGGGGTTCAATCGCAACACGATGTTCAATCAGGAAGGCGGCGTGGATCCCGCCGAATCCTATAACGACGTTCTCGTGGATCGTGTGAATACCACCGCGACGGTCTGGTTGGGCTCCACCATCGCCTGCGCGCAGTGCCACAACCACAAGTTCGACCCGTTCACGCAGAAGGAGTATTACCAACTCTACGCCTTCTTCGCGAACGGCGAGATGGAGATCAAGACGAGCGGCGACACCTCTACCACCTGGGTGGAGCCGTCGCTCGATTTGCCCTCTGACGCTCAGGCCGCACGGCGCACGGAACTGCGGTCGCAAATCGAAGCCCTGGAAGCAACCCTGCGAACGGAAACTCCGGCGCTGGCCGATGCCCGCCGCCAATGGGAGCAGGCCCAGACCGCCGAGGAGAAGCGGTGGAGCACGGTGCGTTTCGATCGAACGGAATCGGCGAGTGGCAGCGCCCTCACCGCCGCGAGCGATGGCAGCATTCTGGTGAGCGGAGCGAATCCATCCAGCGATACCTATCTGCTCACGGGGAGCGCCTCGATTTCCGGTCCGGCAACCGCGTTGATGATCGAGGCGCTGCCTGACGCAACCCTCCCCCGCGGCGGGCCGGGGCGCGATCTCTACGGGAACTTCACCCTTACCGATCTCACCGTGGAAGTCAACGCGAGCGGAAGGGCGAACGACTGGCGCGCCGTCCAGTGGAACTATGCGCGGGCGGATGATGGGCGGATGGGGGACGTGTTCGAGAAGCCGGAACCCCCGGAGCCGGGAGAGAAAAAATCCCTCGATGAACCCGTTCATCCGCTGCCCGCGGCGCCAGGGGAACGGGCCAAGGAACGCGGCGACGAGCAGCTTTGGGTGGTGGACGCCTCACGCGAAGACCAGCGGCTTTCCCGCCGCCTGATCGTGCCCTTTAACCAGGCCGTCACCCTCGGCGGCAGCGCTCGAATCCGCGTGACCATGCTGCACGCATCCCACTTCGCGAAGCAGGGAATTGGGCGCTTCCGGATTGCTCTTTCGGGTAGTGCGAATCCGGAGTTCATTGCGGAACTATCCGCGCGCAGGAGGCCGCTGCTTCGGGTGGAGGAAGGTGCGCGCAATGCGGAGCAGACCAAGCAGATCTTCGAAAGCTTCGCCTCCAGCACGCCACTGCTGGCCGAAGCGCGCGACGAATTGAAGCTGCGCGAGCGCGAATTGCGGGACCTCGGCATCGTCTCCGCCATGGTGATGCGGGAGAAACCTGGGTTCGCGCGCCCGTCGACGCCGTTGCGCATTCGAGGAAGTTTCCTTAGCCCCGGTGAGATCGTCTACGCCGATGTGCCCAGGGTGCTGAATCCGCTCCCGGCGGATGCGATGCCGAACCGTCTCGGCTTGGCCCGATGGCTCGTGAGCAAGGAGAATCCGCTCACCGCGCGCGTAATGGTGAATCGCTTCTGGGAGACCTATTTCGGCATCGGCCTCGTCGAGACCAGCGAGGATTTCGGCACGCAGGGCGCGCTGCCCTCGCACCCCGAACTTCTGGATTGGCTCGCCGTGGAATTCATGGAATCCGGCTGGAACTGGAAGCACATGCAGAAGCTCATCGTGATGTCGAATGCCTACCGGCAGAGTTCGTCCGTGGCGCCCGCCCTGGCGGAGCGGGACCCGTACAACCGGCTGCTCGCGCGAGGCCCACGCTTCCGCATGGAGGCGGAGATGATCCGCGATGTCGCGCTTGCGGCCGGTGGGTTGCTCAGCCCCAAGATCGGCGGGCCCAGCGTCTACCCTTACCAGCCGGAAGGAATCTGGGATGTGCCCTACAGCAGCGCCAAGTGGGAGGAAAGCTCCGGGGAAGACCGGTACCGCCGGGGGCTCTATACCTTCCTGCGCCGCTCCTCGCCCTACCCCAGCATGGTGACGTTCGACGCGCCCAGCCGCGAAACCTGCACCATCCGCCGCACGCGCACCAACACGCCGCTGCAAGCGCTGAATGGGCTCAACGATCCGGTATACTTCGAAGCCGCTCGCGCCCTTGCCCGGCGCGTGCTGGCCGAGGGTGGCGGGAGCGAAGCTTCACGGGCTTCGTATGCTTTCCGCATCCTCACGGCGCGCCAGGCGCCCCCCGCACAGCTCAACGAAATCGCCGGCTGGCTCGAACGAGAACGCACCCGTTTGCAGAAAGCTCCCGAAGCCGCCGCGCAGTTGCTTGGCGAAGCACCAACCCCGGGAGAGGATCCGGCCGAAGTGGCCGCCTGGACCCTGGTATCCAATGTCCTGCTGAACATGGATGAGACGGTTACGAAGCAGTAGCCGGCGAGGAACGAGATGCGAGACGAACGTTCACAGCGAATTCTGCAAGCGGTCACGCGCCGCCATTTCTTTGGCCAGGCCGGCCAGTTCGGGATCGGGGCCGCCGCGCTGGCGGCGCTCTCCGGCCAGGGCCTTCAGGCCGCCACGCACAGCCCGCGCGGCCCTGACCATCCCGCCAAGGCGAAGAGCGTGATCTTCCTCTTCATGGCCGGCGCCCCCTCGCAACTCGATCTGTTCGATTACAAGCCGCTCCTCAACAAGTACGACGGCCAGCCCGTGCCGGAAGATGTCACCAAGGGCGAGCGCTTCGCCTTCATCAAGGGCACGCCCAAGCTGCTAGGCTCTCCGCACAGCTTTCAGCGCTACGGCAAATCGGGCGCGGAGCTTTCAAGCCTGATTCCGCATACCGCGAAGATCGCCGACGACATCGCCATCGTCAAGTCGATGTACACGACCCAGTTCAATCATTCACCCGCGCAGATTTTCATGAATAGCGGCCATCAGATTCCCGGCCGCCCCAGCATGGGCGCCTGGCTGCAATACGGGCTGGGCAGTGAGAATGCAGATCTGCCCGGCTTCGTGGTGCTCCTCTCCGGCCAGAATCAGCCCGATGGCGGCAAGAGTTGCTGGGGGAGCGGTTTCCTGCCCACCGTCTACCAGGGAGTGGAGTTCCGGCGGCAGGGGGACCCGGTGCTGTTTCTATCGGACCCGGATGGCATTGACCGGGAGCGCCGCCGCCGCACGCTCGACTTGCTGAAGGGGTTGAACGAAAGCCATTTCCGCGAAGCCGGCGATCCGGAAATCGAAACGCGCATCAACTCCTACGAACTCGCCTTCCGCATGCAGTCGAGCGTCCCGGAGTTGACGGATCTCTCGAAGGAATCGGCCGCCATTCATGAAATGTACGGCACATCACCCGGCAAACCGTCCTTCGCCAACAATTGCCTCCTCGCGCGGCGGCTCGTGGAGCGGGGTGTCCGCTTCGTGCAGCTCTACCACCGCGGCTGGGATACGCATGGCTCCTCGAACAACGAGGATATCGTCAACAAACTTTCCTACCTTTGCAATGAAACGGACCGCGCGGCGGCGGCGCTGGTGTCGGATTTGAAGCAGCGTGGCTTGCTTGATTCCACCATCGTCGTCTGGGGCGGGGAATT
>JADYZL010000441.1 GCA_020853155.1 Bryobacterales bacterium | reverse complement strand
TCCAAAGCTTCGGGTAACCTCCCCGGGGGAGGAACCGGCTGCCGCCTCCATCGTCAACAAACTCCGCGAACCGGCCGGCCCGCCGGGAGTTCCGCACATGCGCCCTTTCGCATTCGTCCTCGGCTGTACACTTGCGATTCCGCTCGCGATCGCGCTGACCATCCGCGCCGGCGTCGGCCCATATTCAACGCCGCTCGGGTGGGTTCGTTCCCCTCTCGGCCTGGCAACGGCGCTGTTCTTCTGCGCTGCCGGGCTGCTTCTCCTGCGGATCTCCTCGAATCGCCCCGAAACGGTTGGCTCTGAATCCAGGATCTGGTTGCGCGGTCTTCTCGCCTTGGCGGCCGCGTCTTGCGTCGTTTTGTTCGTCCTCGCCTCGGGAGATGCGTTTCTAAGCGACGACTATGTACTACTTTTTCGAGCGGCGACGGACAATAGTTCGTTGAGTCGGGTGTGGAGCGAAGCCGGCGGAGACGGAGCCTACCGCCCGATCGGCGCGTATTTCTTCCACGGAGTTTCCTCGTTCGCGCAATTCAATCCCCGTGCCTGGCGCTTTGTGTCGCTCGCGATCCACCTCCTCAACGCCGTTTGTCTCTTCGCGCTTTGCCGAAAGCTCTGGCCTGGCCGGTACACAATCGCGTGCCTGTCATGCGCACTGTTCTTGGTTCATGGAACAAGGCCGGAAGTCGTGTACTGGACCGCCGGTAGTTTTGACCTCTTAGCCGGTGGTTTTTCGTTGCTGGCGATTCTCTGGTGGCTCTCGACTCTTAGCCCCCCCCCGCACTCCGCTGGGCCGGCACAGCGGCATTCTTGTCCCTCGCGCTTCTCAGCAAGGAGAGTGCTTACGCGGCTCCGTTAATCGGCATCGTTCTGCTGGTGACTTCCGAAAAAGCGGCAAACAAGAAAGTTTGGGCCTTCGCGGCGCTATCGATCGGTCTCACCGCCCTATTCGCCGTCCACCGCCTGCTATTGTTCCGCGGCCCGGGCGGCTATGTGGACGCCCTTTCCGGCCGCCCTCAAATTCTGTCGCTCAACCCGATCTCAACCGTCAAGGCGCTCAGCGCCAGAGTCTGGGAGATCCTGTTTCTGCCGCTCAACTGGGATGCCGGCGAGAGCTGGCTCGCCGCCGCGGCATTGCTCGTCTACGTTGGTTCGCTCCTCCTGATCGGTGGACGGTCTGCGCAGCTATCGAAGCGCAACCTGCTGCTACTCGCTTCCGGCGCGGTCCTGCTGGTGCTTCCCGCCCTGCACCTCGCCTTGATCGGCGAAAGCCTGCTTGGCTCCCGAGTGCTCTACTTCCCGAGCGTGGCGTTTTGCATTCTACTGGCGGCCTGTTTGCCCACTCGCGGAACCCTTGCCAAAATGTGCCTGCTCGGAATCGTAAGCGGCCAATGCGTGTTTCTCGCGCACAATCTTTCCGGCTGGCGCAGCGCTTCGAAACTCGCGGATACAATCTGCGAACAAGGCGTATCCGCGGGCGGCAGCCCGCCGGAGATCCCCACGCAATTTCGTGGAGGCTATGTGTTCGCCAACGGCTACCCGGAATGTCTCGCGATGAAGCGGATGCTCTCCGGGCAAGCGCGGAAGACAGCGGAGTAACGCGCCTCGCATTCTTCCCCCGCCCCCGCCCCATTGACACATCCCCCGCCCGTTGCGTAGCCTTACCCTCAGCCCTAACTATGCGCAACACTGGCGTCACCAGAGAATCATTCGGCTTCTTTGCCGGACTTTTCCTTTTCCTGCTCCTCCTGGTCCTGCCCGCTCCCGAGGGCCTCTCCCCCATCGGAATGCGCATGGCCGCCGTCGCGGTCCTGATGGCCGTCTGGTGGCTCAGCGAAGCCACGCACATCGCGGTTACCTCGCTTCTCCCCATCGCGCTCTTCCCGCTGCTCGGCATCATGAAGAGCCAGGAAGTCACCCTCAACTACGCCAATCACCTGGTCTTCCTCTATATCGGCGGCTTCATCATCGCTCTCGCCATGGAGCGTTGGGATCTGCACAAACGTATTGCCCTTCTAACCATCCGCCGCGTCGGCACGCAGCCCGACCGCATCGTCCTCGGCTTCATGGGCACCACGGGATTTCTCTCCCTTTGGATGTCCAACACCGCCGTCACCATGATGCTGCTCCCCGTCACCATCGCCGTGGTGAACCAACTCGCCATCGCAGCCGAGGCCGAGGGGATCTCCTCCGAAGACGCCCCCGCGAAGATCCGTGAAAACTTCGGCTCGGTCCTGCTGCTCGGCGTCGCTTATGCCGCCAGCATCGGCGGCGTCGGCACGATTATCGGCAGCCCCACCAACGTCGCCTTCCTCGGCTTTGCCGGCCAGCGTTTCCCGGATCTCAAGCCCATCTCGTTCCTCGAGTGGGCCGCCATCGGCGTGCCACTCGTGATCGTCTTCCTCCCCCTGGCCTGGGTCTATCTCTGCCGGTTCGGCGGCGACTTCTCCGTCTCCAAAATCCGCTTCCTCACGAGCACCTCCATCATCGACGACGAACTCGCCGCTCTCGGCCCCATGAAGCCCCAGGAGAAGAAGGTGCTCATCGTGGGCTGCGCCACTGCCCTGCTCTGGATCTTCCGCGAGGATATCCGCCTGGGCGCCTTCGCCATTCCCGGATGGAGCGGGCTCACCCCGTACCCCACCTTCATCCACGACGCCACCGTCGCCATGGCCCTCGCCATCCTGCTCTGCGTGCTTCCCGCCGGGAAAAGCCGCCCCAGCCAAGCCGCGGACGCGCCCGCCGTCTCGCGCGATCCCCGCTTCCTCATCGATTGGAACACTATTCAGAAAGGCATTCCCTGGGGCGTCGTCTTCCTCTTCGGCGGCGGATTCGCCCTCGCCCAGGGACTCGAAGTATCCGGCCTCGCCACCTGGATCGGTTCCGGCTTCGGCGCCCTTCGCGGACTCCCCCTCTGGGTCCTCCTCCCCGCCGGCTGTTTCTTCGCCGTCGCGATTACGGAGGTCACCTCGAACGTCGCCACCGTCCTGATGATCGCCCCCATCCTCGCCGAAGCCAGCGTCCAACTCGGCGTACACCCCTATCTCCTGATGATCCCCGCCACCATCATCGCCTCCTTCGCCTTCATGCTCCCGGTGGCCACCCCGCCCAACGCCATCGTCTTTTCGAGCGGCTGGATCACCATCCCCCGCATGTTCCGCGCCGGCCTCGCCCTCGACATCATGGCCCTCGCCATCATCCCCGCCATGGTCTACCTCCTCGGCCGTCTCGTCCTGGGCATCGGCTAAGCCCCGGCCCAAAGGCTGCGGCTGGGAAAACCCGCGTCTGGTTGTGCGAGGGAATGCCCTCATCATTCGCCACCCGCAGCCCCCGTGCCTGAAGAGCGCGTTCAACCAGCTCAGGTCGAAGGCCTGCGAACGCATCCCCATCGTTCCATTCGACCTTGTAAGCGTCGTTCGACAGCACCGTCGAAACCCGAATCCCGAACCGCTCCGCAAACCCCCGCCGCGAAAGCCCACGCTCCCGAAGGCACGCCACCAGTCGCTCCCCATAGTCCAAGGCAGTGCAAGAAGCACTCATCCGCCGCGTACATCCTTCATCCCTCGCGCGCTGCACCGGGCGCCATGATAGCCTGCGCTTTCGAACCACGGCATCGGTTCTCGATGGCACACTTTGCAGCAAGAGCAGCTATGACATAAAATCCACTCGTGATCAAAGCCATTGGTACGGCCCTTGCGTGCTTTCTGTTCGCGGGAGCCGCGGGCGCCGCGGAACGCGTGCATTGTCCCGTCATCGCAGACAACTGGGTTGAAACGACCCCTTGGAGATCTCCCGGTCGCGAGAGCATCAACCACGGCGCTGACCTGCGGTTGAGAATCAGTGGCCGCGAGAGCTTCACCTTGTTCGCCTTCGATATGGAGCCCGCCAAAGGCATTCACATTGAGAAGGCCGTCCTGCGCGTACGGCGTGACCCTGACCCCATCCCGCTGACCGCCGTCGGCATCTCGACCGTCAGCGGCTCCGCGATGTGGTCCGAGAGCGAGATGCACTATCTCCGCGCGGGTAAAGATCTCCTTTGGTCCTATCCCGGGTCGGATCTCGCGGAAGTTACCTTCGGGCTTGGAGGCAGCCTCTATGCCTACGCGCGAGCGCGAGACGCCGGCAGCGGCTGGTACGAGATCGATATTCCTCCGGCGATCGTGGCCTCCCTCGCAACCGGGGACCAGTTCGGCCTGATGCTTACAGATGAGAAGGGGCAAACACGCACGCATCACGCGATCAACAGTCGTGAAAGCGCGGATCCGCCGGTCTTGATCGTGGAGGGCGAGCGCGCCATCATGACGGCGGGGCATGTGCGGGCGTTTTCGCCGCAATCCGCCGAAGCCCTTGGCCGCACTTCGCAACGGCCCGGCTCCGTCATTCTGCGCTTCGGTGGCGCCCAGGCAGCGCACTATGACTTGCGCTACTCCGAAGCACCGATTCGTTCGGAAAATTTCGTTTCGGCTACGTCCGTGCCGCGCTGGATGTTGGATCCGCTGGCTCCGAAGCCCAATCTGTTCGCAAACTCCAACTCGCTTCAGGACGAAGTGAACGCCATCGTCGAAAACCTGAAGCCCGGCGCCGCCTACTACTTCGCCGCGCGCGGTATCAGCGCGACAGGGCAGGCCGGGCCTGTGAGTTCGCTTGGGAAAGTGCAGGCCTATTCCCGCCATTGGCCCTCGTTGCCTGCGGCTCCGAGTTCTGGAGCCGCAAAGGAAGGCCCGGCCGCGGATAGCGGAGTGAAAGTCTGGTCCTTCCGCGAACTCCATAAAGTGAATCCTCAAACGGGAACACTGCTAGAAGGCGGCCCGGTCTGGCATGAAGGCGTGAGGTTGTCCGGTGCGAGAAATGAGTTCGTCGCCTTCCAGGTGGCCGTCGAGAGCGACACCCCCGTTAAGGACATCGCAGTCACCGTGGATCGACCGCTCTTCGCCGAGTGCAAGCTGCCGCCGATTTTCCAGGAGACCGGGGCGATACAGCTCTACCGCGAGTGGATGGTGCCGGACGAAAAGGATACCAGCCCCACTCGTGCTTGGTACCCAGATGCGCTGATTCCGTTAAGCGGCACGTTCGATCTGCCGAGCGCCGACAATGCCGTGCCTCGCCAGCGCGTGCAGCCGGTCTTCGTCGACATCTACATCCCCCACGACGCCGTACCAGGAGTACACCGAGGTACCGTCGCCGTTCATGCCGGTGGCACTTTGCTTCGCAGGATCCCCGTGGAAGTTAACGTATTCCCGTTCGCACTGCCCGATGAACTGAGTTTCCTTGTGGATCTGAACGCCTACAGCGGCGTCAATGAAGGCTACGATATTCAGCGGGGTACCCCCGAATACCGGGCGTTGCTTCATGCCTATCACCGGGTGGCGCACCTGAACCGCGCCAACCTGGATATCCTCGGCTATTCGCACACCGGCACGACGGAGCCGGACCAGACCCCTCCGCTGACCGGAGATGGCGCCGACACCAAGGTCGCGAGTTGGAAGGATTGGGATGCTCACTTCGGCCCGCTCGTCTCTGGTTCCGCATTCGCGGATCTGCCGCGCGCCTCCGTGCCGGTCCAAACCATTTATCTCGCCCTGTTCGAGAACTGGCCCGGCGATCTGCGCAAAAAGTACAAGTGGAATATCCCTGAGGTTCCACGGACCAAGGACGAGTACGAGCAGCTCATCACCCGGCACGGGCTCGAATCCGGCCCCATCGAAGAAGGCTTCCCGCGTGATTATCAGGATCGGTTCTCCGCTGTGGCGCGGCAGTTCGCCGAGCACTTCCGGGAACGCAGATGGACCAAGACCCGCTACCAAATCTTCTTCAACGACAAGTATTACTACAAGGATCCCACGCGTTTCGCTGCCGGAAAAGGCGTCTCCTGGTGGCTGCTCGATGAACCAAACCACCATGACGACTACAGGGCTCTGGGCTTCTTCGGCTGGCTTGGCAAGCGCTGGCTCAAGGATTATCCGGATGTGCCGATGGTCTTCCGCGCCGACATCAGCTATGTGGATTTCATCCGTGACCAGCTTCCCGGATTGATCGACATCAATTGCGTCAGCCGGCATTTCTTCACCAAGAACCGCTATCTCTTGGACAACCGGAACCGCTTCGGCCGCGCCTTTTGGCACTACGCCGATACGAACCATCCCCGTGAGAGCAATGTCAGCATGCGGGCGTGGGCTTGGCGTGCCTGGACCAGCGGCGCGGATGGAATTGTGCCATGGCTTACCGTGCGAGGTGGCTTGAAGGCGTGGGAGCAAGCCGAGCCGCTCACTGTTTTCTACGCCGGAACGAAATTCGAACAGAACACGCCGTACGCCTCTGTCCGCTTGAAAGGGTTCCGGCGCGGCCAGCAGGACATGGAGTATTTGGTGCTGCTGGCCAAAAAGAAAGGCTGGGATCGCGGAGCGGTGTCTCGCGCGGTTAACGAAGCGCTGGATCTCACCGAAAAAGCGGGAGCCAAAGATGAAGAGGACGCAGGCTCCGTCCGCTTCGAGAAAGTTTCCGATGAGCAGCTCGATCAACTCCGGCTCCGCGTTGCGGCCGCATTGGTCGACTAGCGCGGAGTGGCCCACTATCCCGGTTACCTGAAGGCGGCATTGGATCTCGATAAGCGAAAACTGGCCGAGGTTTTCAGCTGCGGCCCGGCCCCGTTGCCGTACGTCCGCAAACCTATGCTCGTCTAAGTATCGAGTAAAGATACGATGTCTTCGATGTCAGGGACGTCTATGTGCAATTGCCGCGGATCGTATTTCGTGACGCCCGTCTTGCCATGATTTCGGGGCCAAATTTCGGAATTTCGGTGCCAAATTTCGGTGCCAGGCTACGCTTTTTCCAAGAGGAGGTTCTCCCCTCAGCCCAGGAACTGCGCCCTGAAAAGAGAAATGCCGCGGACGGGGGAAGTCTCCCCCGCCCGCGGTCTATTTGGCCTTCTGGCCGTTCCGCTTAGTTCCTTGCCGTCACACGTCCGCGCACGGAATCACCATACCAACCGCAACCCCAATTGCACCTCCCTCGGCGCTCGCGCACAGTTCACCGCCCCGAATCCGCTATCGGGATCGGCCTTGGATCCGGCGGAATCCCGAAGCGGAATGAAGTCCGTATTCACGCCGCAGAACTGGGTGTGGTTGAAGGCGTTGAAGAAGTCGGCACGGAGTTGAAGCCGTGCCTCCTCGCCCGTAGCCCTGGCTGGGAAGAGCGGCAGGCGGAACTCCTTGAATGCCGAAATGTCCCAGTTGCTCACCCCCGGCATGCGCACAACGCCCTTGGACGCATTGCCGATTGTGCCCGGCTCCTGGAGGACGAAGGCATCCGTGTTGAAGTAGTGGAGCAGCGAACGTTCGCCCCGGGAAAGATTGGGCTTCGCAATAAGGTCCGTCCGTTCGCACTCGTTGCCGAAAAGACCGGCATATCCACCGGAAGAGCAGACGCTTGCGGGAAGTCCGCTGCGGAGCGCCGTTACGCCGGAGAGTTGCCAGCCCCCCAACAGCGAGCGAGTGAGACCGCCGGCGCTTTCAAAGAACGGCAACTCCCAGTTGTAGTTGAACGTAAGGGAATGCCGCTGATCGGCTGACGCAAAGCCCTTCTCCAGGCCGGGGTTGTAAGCATCGTAGACTGCGGAATCAATGGCTTCCGAATCGCGGTTGCCCGCCGTCGATATGGTCGTCCCCCAGGCATACGCGGCCTGGAACGTGAGACCTTTGCCCATGCGGTGGCTGAAGAGGCCTTGCAGTGAGTTGTAGCGCGTGGTCCCGACGCGTTCATTCACATAGATGCTCGTGTAGCCGAGATACGGCCGGACGAGATCCGGAAGAACGTCTCCGTCGAACACCCCTTTCCGGTACTGAGCCGGAACCTGGTTGATATCCCGGTTGCGCCCTTGATGAATCTGGCGGCTCCCGACATAGCTCACGTCGATCGTGGAGCGCGGAGCCAGTTCGTACTGCACCCCAAAACTGTACTGGTAGCTGGTTGGCGTCTTATACACCGGGTCAAGCGTCTGCAGGAACGTCGGAGCCTGAGGCGTCTCCGGGTTGAAGGGAGAGAGCCTGCCAGGGGAAAGCGCGGCAAACGTCAGGCTGCTCAACTCCACGGTCCGGTTGTAGGGTGGCGGCAGCCCAAGCGCGCTCGTCAGAGAACCTGCGTCGCGACCGTGGAAGATCCCGCCCCCGGTACGGATCACGAATCGGCGGCTGGCGAACGGAGTCCATGCGATACCCAGCCGGGGTTCCCAGTCCTGGAAGTGGCGTTCCACCAGCGCCGCGCTCGCCGCATTCGGTGAACCAGGGGTAACGATGCCGTTCATCGTGTCGCAGCGCTCCGGATCGACGAGCCCATCCTCGTCGAAGGCCGAGATCGAGCATCGCGAGCGGTCGTAGACACTCGCGTAGAAATTGGAGATGTTGTCTTTCGCTGAGCGGGCGGGTCCGAGGTATTGCCAGCGCAACCCCATATCCAGAGTCAGGCTACGCGTCACCTTCCAGGTGTCCGCCACATAGATTCCAAGATCGGTCAGGCGGCTCGGCACGACGTTCTTCGTCTGTTCTTCTGAATACGAACGAACCTTGCCGAGCAGCATGCTGTACGTATCGCGAAACTTGAAGTACCCCGCCGTGAAGTCGCCGGAGCCGTTCGCGGGTTCTCCCAGCCGGCCGGAACTCCAGTCGAATCCGGCTTTGAAGTTGTGCGCGCCCATGGTGTAAGAAAAGTTATCGCGCACCTGGAAGATCTCCATGTCGTTGCGGTAATTCGACCGGTGTTTGAGGCTATCGAACCCGTCGAAACCGCGGTTCCGCGGCCAGGATCCGCTCGTTTCCGGGAACAGCTCCGTGTAGGTATACCCTTCGCGGGAGAGAAGCTTCGGGTCCGACGTCTTGCCATCGACGAGCCCACAAGGTCGCGCGCTGTACCCAAACTGGGCGACATTCAGCATACGCGGGCTCAGAATCTTGGTGAGGTTCGCCACCAGGTTCTTGCTGGCGAAATAGAGATCGCTGTTCACGGAAGGAAACTGGTCGTCCGTCCAGCCATCCTGGTAGTTGGTCGCACCCTGGTCCTCTTGCACATACCGGAACATCAAGCGGGTGTTATCCGTGAAGTTATGATCCCAGCGCCCCATCTCCTGGTTGTTTGTCACGTAGTTGTTGGGGCTGTCGATCCAGTTGAATCCGTGGTCCGCGAACGTCGTATTCGGCAGCGGATAGCGGGCGAGCATCGCCGTGGAGTTGGGGTCGATCAAACTCTGGGGCACGTTCTCCCCATCCACCGGTTGCTCCATCGGGTCGAAGGCCTGCGGTGTGCATGGCCCGGTTGACACGGAGCACGTGGGGTCCAGAATCCCGATGCGCTGCCGTGCCGACGGAACCGTTCCAACCTGAACCACTCCTCGGCTTTCGCGGCGGCCTTCGAAAGAGAAGAAGAAGAAGTCCTTCGTCTTATCCCGGTTGTAGCCGCCCGGAATCCAGAACGGTCCGCCCAGCGTAAAGCCGAAATCGTGCTGCCGCAATTTGCTCTTGGTCCCCCCCGAGGAATTCAGAAAGAAATCCGCCGCATCGAGTTTGTCGTTGCGCATGTATTCAAAAGCGCTCCCATGGAACTGCTGTGTGCCCGCTTTCGTGACCACGTTTACAATTCCCCCGGTGCCGCCGCCGTATTCGGCGCTATAGTCTCCCCGCAGCACCCGGAACTCTTCGATCGCATCCGCCGACGGTGTGACGGCGTTCCCATTGTTCGAGCCGAGGCCCATGTTTGAGACGCCATCCATCATCCACACGTTTGAGTTCGATTGGCCGCCGTTTATCGAAACCGCGGTGTCCGCGCTCAGTCCCGTGCCTGCTCCCATTCGTCCGCCTTCCGGGGAGATGCCTGGAAAGAGGTCCAGCACTTGCGAATACACCCGTCCGCTCAGCGGAAGATTCTGGATCTGGGCCGGAGCGATGAGATTCGATAGATCCGCGCTCTCCGTTTGCAGCCCACCCACCTCACTTTGCACGGTCACGCTCTGCGTGGTCTCGCCGACCTCCATGCGGACCATCAGGTGAAGCCGGTCGCTCACATCCAGCCGGATTCCCTCCGTGTTGTAAGTCTTGAAACCAGGCGCCTCCACTACCAGACGGTAGTTGCCTACCGGCAGACTGTTAAAGACGAAGATCCCGGTTTCATTGGTCGGGATTCTCCGCTGGTTCCCCGTCAGCGTGTTCATAATGGTGACGGTCGCATTCGGCATCACCCCTTCGTTCTGGTCGGATACCGTTCCCGAAATGGTTCCCGTGCTTGTTTGCGCGATCGCTGCGGGAACAGACAACAACCCCACCAGAACCGTGATCGAGAGCACCACTCCAATCCAGCGCCACATGGCCTGCTTGGAGTCATGCACCCGCTTATCATTGCCGGCAATGCCGAGTAACATAAGACACCTCATGGGGAGATCCTATGTGCGCCCACCCCCTCGGTCAAATCAATTCTCGCTCAACTCTATATCAACGGCTATCTCGCTCTCGGCATTGATCTTTTGGGCAAATATCACCCACACTCGCACAGCCGTTCTCCCCGCCCGATGCTATAATCCCGTCAAGCTGTCCATGAAGATCGGCTCCGCATCAGATCCTTCAACCACGAACGCCGCCCCCGCCTCGGCCCACCCGCCCCTGCTGTGCTTCGGCAGCTTCGAGGTCGATACCGAGTCCGGCGAATTGCGCAAGCACGGGATTCGCCTTCACCTCACGGGACAGCCATTTCAAATCCTGACCACCCTGCTCGATCGCGCCGGTGAAGTTGTTGCCCGAGAGGAACTCCAGCATCTGCTCTGGCCGGAGGGGCCTCCCGCCGATTCGGATCGCTCCCTGAACACCGCCATCAACCGGCTCCGCTGCGTACTTGGCGACGTTGCGGGCAGTGCACGCTACGTTGAAACCTTGCCGCGAAAGGGATATCGTTTCGTCGCACCGGTCGATCGAATGACGCGCCATCTCGAGCCTCCGCCCCCGCCCGCCCCGGCGCCCGCTGGCCGGTGGAGCACCCTGCCTTCGCGCAAATGGACTGTCTATGCCTTCATTGGGCTTGCGGTTCTCGCTCTTGCCGCCCTCATCGCCTCTCGGCGCGGGAACGGGTCCGTTTCCCCGAATCCTCCGAAAGTTCTGGCGCTCACGGATTTTCCCGGTACGGAAACCACCCCATCTCTGTCACCCGATGGCAGCCTGGTCGCCTTCTCCTGGAATGGAGGGACGGAGTCTAACCTTGATATCTATGTGCGCACCGTAAATTCCTCCGCGCTTAGCCGGGTGACGAAGACCATCGGCAACGCCTTCAGCCCAAGTTTCTCCCCGGACGGCCGCAGAATCGCTTTTTACCGCCGCGCCGGCGATAGCTCCTATATTCACATCGTTTCCGCGGACTCTCAGAACCTGGTTCGCACCGCCGGTCTGGGGCTGAATGTCGGTCCGGAATTCCAGTTCCCCTCCCGTTCGCCCCTGGCGCCTGCGCCTGATCTGGCATCGCTGTCCTGGTCTCCCCGTGGGGAACTGGCCTACGTCGACAAGAGCAGTCCAGGGGAGCCATACAGCGTCTTTGTCGCCTTACCCCCAAATTGGCCAGGGCAGAAGGTCACCACACCTCCGCCCGGGATCCGCGGAGACGGCTCGCCGTCGTTCTCCCCCGACGGCCGGTCCCTCGCATTCGTCCGCAGCCTGGACGAAAGTGCGGCGGACTTATATATCGCATCGCTGAATGACGGCAGCTCGCGACGCCTCACCCACGACGGCCGCCGGATCTCGGGCATCACGTGGGCGCCGGACGGTAAGTCCATCATTTTCTCCACGGAACGCTCCGGACTACCCACGCTTTGGCGGATCAATGTGGAGACGCTGGTGTTGGAGCCCGTTCGCCAGGTGCGGGAACCCGGTGTTCTTCCCACGATTTCCCGAACGGGGAACACACTGGCTTATGCGCGCTGGTCAGAGAGCGAAGATGTCGTCCGAATTCCAATCAACCCCGCCACCGGCGCTGCGGTGAACCCGGCCTTGATCACACGCTTTTCCAGAGATTCAAGTAATCCGGAGTACTCGCTGGATGGATCGAAGGTCGTGTTCTCGATGGCCTCAGATGGCGCAAACGAGCTTCTGGTTAGTGATGCCGATGGGCACAATGCAGTGCGTCTGACCTCTGCAGGCGGTTATGCGGCAAGCCCGCGATGGTCTCCGGATGGACAATTCATCGCGTTCGATGCACGCGCCCTCAACAACTTTGGCATCTTTGATGTCTTCGTCGTCGCCGCCGCTGGCGGAACACCCCGCAGGCTCACCGCCGGCCCGTTGCAGAACACTCGCCCCGCTTGGTCTTCCGACGGGCGATTCCTCTATTTCGCTTCGGATCGTTCCGGGACCCAGCAAATCTGGAAGGTACCGGCGGAAGGCGGAACCGCGCGCCAGATTACTCACGACGGCGGCTCGGAAGCGGAAGAGTCGCCCGACGGAAAAACGCTCTACTTCAGCAGGCGCTCCGTGCCGGGTTTGTGGAGCATCCCCGCGGATGGAGGCGAAGAATCTCTCGCCATCAAAGACCTGCAATGGGAGAATTCGAGAAACTGGACGGTTACCCGCGACGGTATTTATTATCTGCTACGAGAGGGAGACCACCTCTCGAATTGGGTTTTCTGGCTCATGAGGTACGATTTCCATACTGGGGTCTCCCGGAAATTCGTGGAGCTCGGCAATCTACCCATCCTCAACGGCCGCTGCTCCCTTTCACCTGCCAGACACACCCTCCTCTGCGTGGAGCAGCGCAGAACGGAGACCGATCTGGCCGCTCTAACCGGCTTGCAGTAAACCTCGCCTCGCCCGGCCATCCCCGCTGCCGTGAAGGCGCCGCCGGTATACTTGAACCATGAGTTCGGATGAGAAGACGATGAACCAGCGCACTCCCGCAATTGCTGCAAGCGGGGAGACCGATTCCCTCACGGCGCTGATGGATCACATCGTCGAAACACACCACGCCTTCTGCCGGAGAGAGTTGCCGAGACTCGAAACACTCCTCAAGACGGCAGCAGACGTGCACGGAAGGCGCTATCCGGAAATAAGGCGGATCCACGCGCTATTCTCCCGAATGAGCAAGGATCTTGCGATGCACCTTCTCAAGGAAGAGGAAACGCTGTTCCCCTATATCGCCCAAGTGGAGGATTGCGTACGGAGAAACATCCCCGCCTCCTGGCCGCGATTCGGGACCATGGAAAGCCCCGTCCGCCTACTTGTCGAGGACCATGATCAAACGGAGAACGAACTGAGAGCCATCCGCCATCTGAGCAACAATTTCACGCCTCCTTCCGGCACGGCGGAAGATGTTGCGGATTTCTCGGAACTATTTGAAGCGCTCAGCGCATTCGAGCGCAATATGCAGCAGCACATTCACGCGGAAAACAATCTCCTCTTTCCGCGGGCAGTCGCCCTCGAAGCGGAGGCGTGCGCCAGGAAATAATTCCTCTTTCGGGTCACGCATAGCGGCTTCCCGGCGCGAATCCTTCCGCATCCGTAGCGTCAAAAATTGTAGGCCACGGACACCCACGCCCGGCGAGGTTCCTGCAAGTTGTTGTAGTCGCTGGCGTAGCTCGTCACACCGTTGTAGAGATAGGGCTGATACGTTAGAAAGTCCGTATTGAAGAGGTTATAGACCGTCGCGCTCAGCAGAATGTGCTTCGAGACCTCGAAGCTCGCGCCCAGATGCGCCAAGCCATACCCCTTGTAAGGTCCAAGCTGTTGCGCCACCGCGAGCGCGGTGGCAGAAGCGCCGCGCGTCCGGTTGGTTCTCGCCTCCACGCGCAGCCACGTGTTCAATCTTGACGTTGTCCGGTGGCGCAACGTCGCGTTGTACATGTGCTTCGGGGTGTTCACGAGGGGCTGGCCCATCGCCGCGCCGCTCAGTTGCTTGCTCTGCGTGAACGTATAGTTGTATTGTAGATTGAAACGGCTCAGGAAAGAAAAGCGCATCGTTGCTTCCACCCCGCGCGTCACCGCTTCGTCTACGTTGATTTGCTGCCCGAACAGGTCCACCGTCGGCCAGTTCCCGAAGTCCACGCAGCCAGGCCGGTTTGGCGAGCCCGCGAAACTGCAGTTCTCGAGTCCGGGACCGGTCGCAATCTTATCCTGAAACTCGTTGTTAAACAGAGTCACTCCGAAGCTAAGACGGTTCAGATTGAAGAGCGCCCCCAATTCTGTACTTGTGCTGGTTTCCGGTTTCAGGCCTGGGCTTCCGATCAACGGCATGGTGCCCTGCCTCCCGAACCCGACAATCCCCGTCGCAAGCTGGTTGAGCTGGGGGGTCTTAAAGCCCCGGCTCACACCGCCCTTTAACGTGACGATCCCCCCAGGGGAATAGACCAGGTAGGCGCGCGGACTTAGGTTGCCCCCGAACGCATTGTGATTGTCATAACGCAACCCCATCGTGAGTGCGAGTTGCCGGATCATGCGCCACTCATCTTCCGCGAACACGGCCGCCTGCCGATGGTGATAGGGCGCGGGCGCCACCGCGTCTACCATGTTCGCCTTCCACCACTGGCCGCCGGCCGAGAGCACGTGCGTCCCGCCTACCGCCGCGACCAGTTTCGTATCTACCAGGTTGTTCGTGTTTTCGAGCGTGCGCGCGTCGCCCGGAACCCGCCCCGGCGTCCCCGGAGGAATGGTGCGGCCACGGGTTTCCGTCAGATTTCGGGAGTAGCTGCTATCGAGTTGGCCGAACTCAAATCGAGCCACATGCGAGAGGAGATACTGCTGCCGGTTGAACCGCAGCCGGTCCTGATAGCCACCCTGAATCCCCAGCGTTCCAAGCTGCCGGTTGCTGTTGTCGTATTGCTGAAACATGCCGTCGTAGTCGAAGGAAATATCGTTCGTCGGGTTCAGTTGGTAATTCACGCGCGTACCGGCATTCTGGATGTCGGCTTGGGTCGGGCTGAGTCCGAAGGAGGTGATCGGCACAGCCTGTCCGTTCACATTCTCGTACTTCAGCGAAGCCGGCTCGCGCCGCAGAGCGCTGCCCCAGAGGGCGAGCCCCAACCGGTTCGCGATCACGGGACCGGCGAGATAGGCGCTCCCCTTCCCCGTGTCGCCATACTCGCGATTCGTTTGCAGCGTCCCGTCCACCGTCAGCGATCCCGTCCAGCGCTCGCCCACCCGGCGCGTGATCACGTTCACCACGCCGCCCATCGCATCGGAGCCATACAGCGTGGACATCGGGCCTCGCACCACTTCGATCCGGTCGATCGCGCCCACCGGCGGCATGAAGCTCGTCGCGGTTTCTCCAAAGCCGTTCGGCGTCACGTTCCCCGCCACATTCTGCCGCTTTCCGTCGATCAGCATCAGAGTGTAGTCGCTCGGCATCCCGCGCATGCTGATCGAAACACCACCCGTCTTGCCCACGTCCTGTCCGGTGTCGACGCCCTCGACGTCCGTCAGCGCTTGTGCAAGGTCCGAAATCCTACGCGTCTGTAGTTCTTCCGAGGAGACGATGGAAACACTCGCTGGCGCTTCCCGCAATAGTTGCTCGAAACCGCCCGCGGTGACGGTGATCGAATCCACTCCCCCCGCCACTTCGAGCGTGGCGCGATGATCCACACGGGCGCCCGCGGCCAATGTAATTAACTCCGTCTCGCGGGCGAATCCGTCCTTGTCGATCCGAAGTTCATACGAACCCGGCGGCATCTCGATCTGAAATCGTCCATCGCCGCCCGTCTTCGCCGTCTTCCTGGTGGGCCCGCACTCGATCGTTACCGACGCTCCGGTCACGACACCGGCACTGGCGTCCAACACCACGCCCACGACGCTCGCGGGGGCTCCGGGCGTTGGCCCGCTGCACGCACCATTCTGCTGCGACAGGACCTCGCCCGGCGCGGCCAGCGACATCGCGATGCCAACCAACGCGTGCGCCAGCCCACACAAGCCACAACCGGCGGCGTGACACCTGCGAAACGGCCGCACGAAACTCAAATATGAAGGAAACATAAAGAGAAACTCCCTAGTGCCGCGCCGGTCCCACGTTCACGGCATCACTTCTTATATCAGACCGGTTTAGTCCTATTTCCACACGTAACGCTGCCAGTGGAAGTCCCTGTTCCACATCAGCCGTTCCAGTTGCCACCAGCTTGCAGCACCACCACTTACCAGGCCCAAGCGGGTTCACAGGAACGAGCCCGTAATCCTGGAATGTCTATTGACATGTCTCTTCCGGTTCGCGGAATCCCGCTTCAGAGTCGAAACATCCAAATAGACTTCTACTGCTACTGAGTGTCATTTTTCAATATATGAGAGACTGCGGAAACCTGTCAACGGGATCCACGTCTTTTTTAGTCCGAGATCGGAATTTTCCAACACCAACCCGATAAGTGTCGTCGGCGCTGGCAGAAGATCCGGCATGCACAGGAAATCCTCGTAAGCGGGAACACGTCTGCGGCCAGCACTTCGAGCCCCATCCTCGGCTTCACCGATCGACATGGCGGCAAGGCCAAACTGGTTCAGAGGCCTGATCGAGCTACGGAAACCACCTTCCACCACGGCAATGAGACTCCCAAGGTGCGTGGGCGCCCGCCGCCCCGCCCTCTTCGCCCCGCGCCCTCTTCGCGTAAACGCAAAAAAGCCCGTTCCTTGTTGGGGAACGGGCTTTTTTGTGCCGTTGGGCTTGGATGTTAATTGGGCGACGTCCTACTCTCCCACACACTTGCGCATGCAGTACCATCGGGGCTGAGGGGCT
>JADYZL010000440.1 GCA_020853155.1 Bryobacterales bacterium | reverse complement strand
TCGTGAGAAAATCGCTCGCGCCTTTGCGCATCGCCTCCACCGCGGATTCCACCGTGCCGTACGCGGTCATCAGAATCACCGGGCTCACGCTATTCGTGAGCCGCACCCGGGAGAGAAACTCCACCCCGTCCATCCCCGGCAGGCGCAGGTCCGTGAGCACCAGGTCGCTCCGGTCAATCGCGCCCAATGCCTCCTCGGCGGAGGAGGCCACGCTCACCTCGAACCCCAGGCTGCGCAGATGCAGTTCCAGCGCGCGCCGCAGCTTGTCCTCGTCTTCCACTATTAGAATTCGTTTGCCCATACTGGTTCTATTTCAGCGGCAGCAGCACGCGGAACGTGCTTCCACTGCCAAGTTCACTTTCCACCAGGATCTTACCGCCATGAAGATCGGCAATCCGGGAAACCACCGAGAGCCCAAGGCCCGTTCCTCCCGGCCTCTTCGTGAAGAAAGGATTGAAAATCTGGTCGAGATCTTCCCGCGCGATTCCCACGCCCTTATCGATAATCGCCGTTTCGGCGAACCCCTCCGTAATTTTCGTGCGAACCGTGATGACGCTTCCCTCGCCGCTCGCTTGGGCGGCATTCACCAGCAGATTAAAGAACACCCGCTCCATCAGCGCGGCATCCATCTTCACCGGAGGGATATCGGGCAGATAGTTCGTGTAGATCGTGCACGGAATCGGCGGGCGTGCGCTCTTTACCAGTGCGATCGCGCGGTCGATAATCACGCTCAGGTCCTCCGCCTCGGCGCTCAATTCCGTGGGGCTCGCGAACTGGAGAAACTTGGTAATGATCTGGTTCGCCCGGTCCACCTCGCTGCGAATGTTGGCGGACATCTCCTGGGCGATCTCGTTGTCTGCCGGCACCGCCCGGGCCAGCACCTCGGCGGAGCTGTGAATTGCTCCCAGCGGGTTGCGGATCTCATGCGCCAGGCCGGCCGTCAACTGCCCCAGTGCGGATAAGCGTTCCCCGCGCCGCACTTCGCTCTCCGCCTTACGAAGGCTGAGATTCGCGTCGGCCAGCAGGCGCGCCGTTTCCCGGTTCCGCTGCGCTTCCTGGCGCTGTTCTTCGGAGAGCGTGTAGACGAGGAATCCGGAGAACACCAGGAATGCCGAACGCAGGCTGAGCTCCTCGAAGTCTCTCTCGAACATCACATACACATCCCAATCGAGAAACAGCAGAAACGATCCATAAGCGCAGATCGAGAGCGCCGTGAACAAAGCCGTGCCTACCCAGCCCATCGTCGTCGCCGCGGAGACGACTGGCAGCAGCAAGATGAGATAATGGCTGCTGGTGATCCCGCCCGTGTAGCCGATCAGCATGTAGCCCAGCAAGAGCTTCAGCGAGATCGAAACCACATTCCCGATGGGGGTATTCAGCGCGGGGAAACGCGGCTGAATCACCTGGAAGACGGCAAGGGCCATCAGGAACATCCGCTCCGCCGGATTGCGCAACGGGCTTACCCAATGCAGCGTGGCAAACAGCAGCAGCCACAGCAGATCCACCGGACGGATCCACCGGAACAAACTCCACCGGCTGGCGATCTGCATGGGCGTTCCTCAACGGCGCGAAAGACTTAGCTGGAATTTCTGTTCCAGTGTCCCAAACCGGGCAGGGCGCTCAGGCTAAATCTGCCTGGGCCGGGGCACATGTCGTCCCGGCGCCTCGTCCCCATCTCATTGTCCCGATCACATTGTCCCGATCACATTGTATTGTGCCAAAATGGAAGATCGCGGTCTGCGCAATGAATAATCTCGAGAATACCCAGCCGGATAACGACGCCATGGAGACGGCAGTTTCCGAAGCATCGTTCGGCGACATCCTGGAAGCCTTTGAAGAATCCCACGCCGCCGTCAAGACAGGCGCGACGGTGAAGGGCAGAGTGGTGGCGCTGCTCGAAACCCGCGCCCTCGTCGATATTGGCCAGAAAAGCGAAGGCGTGCTGGACCTCGCCAGCCTTACGCGGGAACTCCCCAAAATCGGCGACGAACTCACGGTGACCGTTTCCGGACGCACGGATGACGGAGCCTTGGCGCTATCACTCGGTGAGGTGGCCGCCCCGAAGGATTGGTCCGCCATCGAAGCCGCTTTCGCCGAGGGCAAGACCGTTACCGGCACTGTGACCGGCCAGGTGAAGGGCGGGCTCACGGTCGATATCGGTTCCCGCGCCTTCATGCCCGCCTCGCGCAGCGGCACACGCGATATCTCCGATCTGCACACCCTCCTCGGCAAAGAGATCCAATGCCGGATCATCAAGCTGGAAATTGAGAAGGAAGACATCGTAGTCGATCGCCGCGTGGTCATCGAAGAAGAGCTGAAGAAGGTTCGCGCCGAAGCGCTGGATCGCATCGAACTCGGCGCCGTCGTCCAAGGCACGGTGCGTAGCGTCATGGAGTACGGCGCATTCGTGGACATCGGCGGCGTCGATGGCCTGCTGCACGTTACGGAAATTTCCTATGGCAAGGTGGCGAACCCCGCCGAGGTGCTGAAGGTAGGCGATAGCCTCACCGTGAAGGTCATCAAAAAGGACCCCAAGCACAACAAAATCTCCCTTAGCCTCAAGCAGACCCAGGCCGATCCCTGGAGCGAAGCGGCGGCAAAATTCACGAAGGAAACCCGCGTCAAGGGGACCGTCGTCCGCCTCGCAGAGTTCGGTGCCTTCGTCGAGTTGGAGCCGGGCGTTGAAGGGCTCATTCACCTGAGCGAGATGTCCTGGTCCAAGAAGATCCACAAGCCCTCCGACGTTCTCAATGTCGGCGACGCCGTGGAAGTCATGGTGCTCGATGTGAAGCCGGGGCAGCGCCGCATTGCCCTCGGCCTCAAGCAGGCGCTCGGCGACCCATGGGCGGAGGTCCCGAGCAAGTACCCCGTGGGTGCGATTGTCGAAGGCAAGGTCACGAATCTTGCCAAGTTCGGCGCGTTCGTGGAGCTCGAAGAAGGCATCGAAGCGATGATCCACATCGGCGATCTCGCTTCCGAAACGCGAATCGAACATCCGCAGGAAGTCGTCAAGAGCGGCGAAACGGTTCGCGCCCAAGTGCTCTCCGTGGAAGTGGATAAGCGGCGCATTCGCCTAGGCACGCGTCAGCTTGTCCCCACGCCCGCTGACGAGTTCATCAAGGAACATAAGGTGGGCGATACGGTAACGGGCCGCATCGTGGATATTCGCGGCCAGAAAGCCAGCGTGGAACTGGGTGAGCGGGTCACCGCCCGCTGCATGCTGCCCGGCGCGAAAGAGAAGCAGGAGAAGGCGAAAGATACCGCAAGCCACGCCAGCATTCAGGATCTTAGCGCGCAGCTAGCCAACCGCTGGAAGCAGGGCGGCAGCCTCGCCGATGAAAAGAAGCAAGGCGGAACGCGCCTCGGCCAGGTCTCGCGTTTCAAGATCGTCGCCATGGACGAAGAGAAGAAAACGATCGATCTGGAAGTAGCTGAAGGCTAGGCGTTCCGGGAGTGCCCGTTCAGTCCCACGCTTCGAGCGGCTTCACGAGTCCCGCGCCGCGCGGTGCATTCGGGTCTTGTAATGGTTGCAGCAGGACGCCCACGGTGCCCTTCTGCACCTTGTCCCGTGTGCGGATCACCAGCTTCCGGTATTTCTCGTTCGCATCCTCGGTCTTTCCATTGCCTCTCGCCAGGTTCGCCGGCCGCGCCTCCTCCAGGACGAAATCGACCGGCAGGCGAGAGAGAGCCCGCACTTCCACCGTCTTGTCCCCGATGATGAGCTGTGCCCGGTCGATCTCCGTCTTCACTTGCGCCATGGTGTGGATCTGCCATTGGTAGACCGCCGGTGACTTCAGTTCGAATTCATCCTGCACCAGCAGCGACCGCCGCTCATTAGTCAGGCGCACGCCCCGGCGGGCCACCCGCGCCTGCGCCGCATACCCTTCGCTCAGGTCGGCGATCGCGTGCGCACTCCCGTTGTTGGCGCCGGACGAAGTGATCCATCCCCGCGCTTTCGTGCCCTGGTTCCGGCCATCGAATAGCATCACGTTTTGCCCTTGGCTGTTGAGCCGGTAGTAGTCCCAGCGCTGGTCGCCGAAATAGCCGGGCAGATCGTAGTCGTCGCTCCCCAGCTCTTCCACCCATCGTTCGCCGAGTGCGTCGAAGACGAAGGTGCCCATCTCCAACTGGGAGTGGGCCACGCCATTGTGCCCGGCGTAGAATCCCACGTAGGATGCCGCCGGGTCGTCCCAGGCGGAGCGCATCATGGCGGCATTCATTCCCACGAACGTGGCCTCCCGCCGCGTGTGCAACTGCGCCGGCGTCCGCACGTCCGGCTCGCGCCAGAATAGGCTCAGCGGATGTTTGCCGCTGTCTCCGTTGTCCGCCGCCCAATGCCAAACGGGCCTTTCGAACCGGCGCGCCATCCAGTGGAGCCAGGGGAATCCCCGCGCGCTCACCCTATTGCAATCGGAGAAATTGAACGCGAGGCCTGTCGGCCCGATCGCATGCAGATAGAAGTCGCCCGTCTCCGAAAAGCCGGGGAATTCATCCAGGCCGAAGCGCCTGCCGAGCGCCGTATCGAGCGCCGCCAGTAGCGGAACGGTGTAGCGGACGGTATATGCCCAATAGCCCACGCCCTCAAACCATCCCCCGTCGGGTGCAAACTCCCGCATCGCCTTCGGGAGAGATTGAAGCGCATAGCCGAGCACCTCTCCGGCCAGTTTAGGCTCCCGATCCGCGATGGCCAGCGCGCCCAGAATCATCCCGCCGTTACACACCTGGTTCCAGTTGTTGTCCCGAATCGCCCACCCGGTCATCGAACCGTCTTTGCCGCCGCGATAAACATGGTCGACCGCCGGCCGCAGCCCTTTCGTCACGATCGCCTCGTGAATCATCTCCTTTTCCTGCGCGTCCAGCCGGTCGAAAAGCCAGTCGTAGGCAATCGCGAAGGCGTGTGTCATCTCCGCCGCATCGAGGAAGTGCGAAGGGTTCCAATCGGGAAACGCCGCGGCGGCGCGGAGGTTGGCGCGTGCGCCATTTAGCCAGCGTTCGCCCGGTGCGTCCAGGTGGCAAAGCGCGGCAAACACATAGACCCGCTCCAGGCAGTGCCGGCTCTGCGTCAACAACCGCGGACCGATGATTTCATACTTCACCGGCGTCTCCCGCAGCAGAGTTTCCCCATGCATCCGCAGCTTCGTCAGCAGTTCCCCCGCCTTCTCATCCTCCGCCACCGCCTTGCGCGCCGCCTCGAGCAATGCGGGCGTCATCAGCAACCGTGGATGTTCCCGGCGCAAACCATGGAGCAAATCGTCCCGGCGGCCCGTCTGCTGGCACAATCCCGGCGAGGCAGCCATCGCGGCAAGGAGAGAACGGCGTAGCATCTGCTAACACCATATCGCAGCAATCGGAGGAACCTGCCGCAATTTAACATCACCCTGCCCCAAAATCTTCCAGCCTCAAACCTCTCGGAAAAAGACCGGACAAAATGAATCGGAAGGCCAGACACGCGGCATTCCCTCAATCACTTCATTGATGAGCGCCAGTTGACCAAGGTGATCGCCGCCTCAACATCCTGCGAAGTCTTTTCCCCCTCCCGCCCCGGCCCACTAGATGCCTCCCCGCAACGGGCGAATGCGCCGCAACCCTTGTCGTATACTAGCGGCCATGATGGACCGACGCCCCGGAGAACAGTTGCTCGCCAAACGCGGAGCCTGCGCGCTCAGCCGCCGCTCCCTCTTGGCGGCCGGTTTCCCCGCCATCCTCTCCGCCCAGAACCGCAAGCCGAACATCCTTCTGCTGCTCGGCGACAACTGGGCCGCGCCTCACGCCTCCGCCCTCGGGGATCCGGTGGTGAAGACGCCCACCTTTGACCGCCTTGCTCGCGAAGGCGTCGTCTTCACCCACGCCTTCGCGCCAAACCCCTCGTGTTCCCCATCTCGTTCCAGCTTGCTCACCGGGCAGACCACGCACCGCCTCGGCGCCGCCGCGAACCTCTACGGTCCGCTCGATCCCAACATCCCCCGTTACCCCGCGCTCCTTGAAGACGCCGGATACTTCCTCGGCCTCATTGGCAAGGGCTGGGCGCCCGGCACGGTCCCGCCTGACCGCAACGGTCGCACCCGGAATTTCGCGGGCGATAGCTTCCCCGATCTCAACGCCTTTCTCGCCGCCCGCCCGGAGGGGAAGCCCTTCTGCCTCTGGTTCGGCAGCCATGATCCGCACGTGCCCTGGGATCGCGGCCAGTCGTTCAAGAAGAATCTCGATGCGCGGCGTCTCCGCATCCCCCGGAATCTGCCGGATGACCCATCCGTGCGCGGGGACATGCTCGGCTACTATGGCGAGGTTGCGCAGTTCGATCATGAGTGCGGCGAAATGCTGGAGATCCTGCGCCAGCGTGGAGAACTGGATAACACCCTCATCGTGATGACCAGCGACAACGGCTGGCAACTCCCGCGCGGCCTCGCCAATTGCTACGACCTCGGCGTGCGAATCCCGCTCGCGATGCGCTTTCCAGATCGCATCCGCAAGGGGCAAGTTCGCCGCGACTATGCCTCCATCTACGACCTTGCGCCCACCTTCCTCGAGGCGGCCGGCATCGCCGCGCCCGGCCCCATGGACGGTCGCAGTCTCTTCTCGTCCTTCCGCCGCAAGGAGATCTTCCTCGAGCGTGAACGCCACGCGAATGTCCGCAAGGGCAATCTCAGTTACCCCATTCGCGGAATCCGCACGGAGGATTTCCTTTATCTCCGCAACCTGGATCCAGACCGCTGGCCCGCCGGCGACCCCGAGTTCTACTGGGCCGTCGGTCCCTATGGTGATGTGGACGATTCGCAGTCAAAGCAATACCTCATGCGCGCGAAGCCGCAACCTTATTTCGATCTCACCTTCGCGAAGCGCCCGGCCGAAGAGTTGTTTGACCTGCGCAAGGACCCGGACCAGATAACAAACCTCGCCGCCCAACCCAGCATGCAAGCCACGCGTCAGAAACTCGCCGCTCGCGTCGACGCCTGGATGCGCGAAACCGGAGACCCAAGAGCCAAAGGGCCAACCTCGTTCTGGGACGACGTGCCTTACACCGGCCCGAAGTTCCAGGGTAAGCCTCTCGATTAGACGCGGCGGTTGCGCAGCCCGTACGGTTCCGTGGGGAAGGGATAGATCCCATCGCCAAGGTTCGAGGGAAGGTTGCCCCCGTAACTCCGGAATGCGTCATTGGTTGAGCGCGGCAATCAAAAAACCGATACGATATCTTCCAGGTTTCCAAGCATCACCCCGGATAACCCGGAACTCGCTTCCCGCTCGCGATGGATCGCTGAGGATGGGTCCCGGATGTGTGCAGCCTGTTGGAGGAACGAATGAGGAATCGTCTTTGTTTGATCACGTTATTGGCGGCAATTTCCGTTTTGGGCGCGCCGCCCGAACCGGGATTCGTTTCGCTGTTTGATGGGGAGACCCTCAGCGGCTGGCAATCGCCCGCGAAACCGCAGGACCGCTACGTCGTGAAAGACGGTCTGCTCACGGCGCCTCCCGGGACGGGCGGCAATCTGATCACCGCGAAGCAGTATGCCAACTTCGTCTTTCGTTTCGAATACCGGATTGAGCCCGGAGGGAACTCCGGCATCGGCATTCGCTACCCGGGTACGGGCGATTCGGCCTATGTCGGGATGGAGATCCAGATCCTCGACGACACGCACGAGAGATACAAGGGCATGCTGCACTCGGAGCAGCATACCGGCTCCATTTACGATGTGGTCCCGGCCCGCACCCGCTTCCAGAAACCGGCCGGCGAATGGAACGAAGAGGAAATTCTCGCCGATGGCAATCACATTCGCGTGACGCTGAACGGAGTGGTCATCACGGATTTTGACCTCTCTCTCGTCAAGGAACCGGAGGTCCTCAAGAAGCATCCTGGGCTGCGCCGTCCAGCCGGGTATATCGGGATTCTCGGGCACCGAAGCCGGGCGGAGTTCCGGAATATCCGCATTCGGGAACTCCCGTAGAGAACGGGGGGCAGCCGCAGTTTGTGCGCAAGCTCATCCAACTGGCGGCCTCGCCGCCTGTTGGTATTCTCGTAATGGATAATCATGCCCGTTACGAAACCGCTTCTTCGGGGCTGCGTGCTCCTCTTCCTGGCGTGCGCCTGGATTGGCGCCGCCGCTGCCACCTCCTCCGGCGACCCGCGTGCGCGACTATCGCTCGACGGGGAGTGGCAATTTCAACTGGATCCACAGGATGCAGGCCTGGCGGCGTCGTGGTTTGCGCATCCCGAGCGGTTTACCTCCAAAATCGCAGTTCCCGGCGCATGGGAAGCCCAAGGCGTCGGTGAACCGGTCGGCGTCCTTCGCCACCACTACGAAGGCGCGGCTTGGTATGCGCGCCGGATTTCCGTCCCGGTCGATTGGCGCGGGAAGTCGGTGGAACTCCTCGTTGGCGGATCGTTCACCTACACCACGGCTTATGTGAACGGATTGCCCGCCGGCACACACGAAGGCTTCAGTACGGCCGCCCGCTTCGACGTGACCGCGCTCGTGAAGCCCGGAGCCGACAACCTCATCGTCTTCCGTGTGGTGAACATTAAGAATCCCTTGCAGGGCCAGCGGCGGGTGATCACGGAGCGGGATACCACGGACGTGCGAGGGGCGCTCAACGCCGCTGTGCCCTGGGGCGGCATCTACGGCCCCGTGAGTCTGGAAGCGCATAGTCCGGCTCGGGTGGAGCGCGCAAGCATTACCACCCGGCTTGCGGACACGTCGGCCGAGGTGGAAGTCTTCCTGCGCAACGGCGGGGCGGGGGATCTTTCGGGAGCAATCGTTGAAGTGAGCGTTGCGCCCATGGGCGGCGGCGAAAGCGTCCGCCGGAGCGTGCCGGTCGGCTTGCCCGCGGGAACGGCTCAGGCGGCCACGGTGCGGGTGGCTGTTCCCGGTGCGCGGCCGTGGTCGCCGGATACGCCGAATCTCTATGTCGCCCGCATTGCTCTGCGGCAAGGCGCGCGGTTGGTGGATGAGATCTCGGAAACATTCGGCTTTCGCGAAATCAGAGTGGAGGGCGCCCGCCTGCTGCTCAACGGCAAGCCGCTCTATCTCCGTGGCTACGGCGACGATAGTTCTGAGATGCTCACCGGCGCTCCGCCCTTCGAGAAGAGCGTCTATCTGGAGCGCCTGCGAACCGTGAAGAATCTCGGATTCAACGCCGTGCGTTTCCATTCCACCACTCCCGTGCGGGAGTGCTTCGAAGCCGCCGACGAGGTCGGCATCCTCATTCAGGCCGAACTCCCGGTGGTCTACCAGGAGTTCCTGCTGCCCCACAAGGATCTGCTTCGGCAGGAACTCGTCCGCATCGTCGACGCGCACCGGAACCACCCCTCCTGGTTCTCCTTCACTCTCGGCAATGAGTTCGGCCTCTACCGTATTCCGGATGCCGAAGGCAAAGAGCGGTTCATGGCCGTCGTTCGTGAACTGACTTCCCTGGCCAAGGGCCGCTACCCCGGCTTGCTCGTCTCCTCCAACGCCGGTTATCTCGTGCCTCCCATGGACTTGGCGATCCCGTACCAGGGCCTCGCCGAGGGGCTGCCGAACATCAAACACGAGTACGGCGCCTATTACTGCACCTTGCCGGATATTGACCTCATTCCGAAGTTCACCGGCCCGTTTGATCCGCTCTGGCTCCGTAACGCGAAGGCCTGGGTCGATGCGCAGGGGCTGGGGGAAGAGTATCGATCCTATTGGCGGGCCTCCGCGCGGCTGCACGCCATCGCGGTGCAAGCCTATCTCGAGAAACTCAGAAGTATGCCGGAGTTTACCGGATATTTTTACTGGCTGATCAACGATTTTCCAGGAGGCACGCTCGAAGGCGCGGAGTGGAACTGGGGCTGGCTTGATCTGTTCTGGCAGCCCAAGCAGATTACGCCGGAGGAGGGCCGCCGGATGAACGCCGCGGTTCTGCCAATGCTCGATCTGCCGGTGGATTCCCGCACCTTCTGGCTGGAGGATGGCATCGCCGTCAACGTGCTGCTTTCGAATTACGGCGAATCCCCCATTGGTGCAGGCAAGCTGGTCTGGAGCCTTTCGGCGAACGGGCGGAAGCTTGCCTCCGGCGATGCTCCGCTTCCAGCGATCCCTCTCGGTTCCGTCTCGAAGGCAGGGCGCATTGAGACCGGCGCCCTGGCCGGTTCGGAGGCGGTGGAGATGGAGTTGGCTTTATCCATCGAATCCGGCTCCGCCCGCCATGAGAATCGTTGGAAGCTCTGGGGATTCCCCCGTGCCGGCCTCGCGCGCTCCACCGCGATGCCGGTCGAAAGCATGGTGAAATCCGCGAACCTCAAGCGCTGGTTCCCGTTTCTGGAAGAACGAAACGACGGCGCCGCGCCCGTCCTGGTCGCCTCGAACCTGAACCCCCGTGCCGTCGAAACCCTGCGCGCCGGCGGGCGCGTCCTGCTGCTGGCGGAGCCGGGCGCTTTCGGTGGGCTCACAACTTACTTCCCGCCTGGCCCCGGCGCTGCGCTCGGCCTGCGTATCGATCCGTCTCACCCGGCATTGCGAGGGTTTCCGCACGACGGCTTTCCGGACTTGCAGTTCTACAACCTGCTCGAAGGTGGCGTCCAGCTCGATTTTGGCGCCACTCCAATTTTGAACGGCCTCCGCATGACTCGCGCCACGCCGGACAATCGTTTCTCCCGCGTCACGTTCCTGTCCGAAGCCAAGGTGGGCAAAGGGAAGCTTCTGCTCTGTGGCCTCAACATCCGTCCGAATCTCGACGGAACCAAGCCGGAAGCCATCTATCTGCTGGACCGCCTGCTGCGCTATGTAACAAGTGGCGAGTTCCAGCCAAAGGCGGAAATCACCGCCGAACGAATCGATGAGATCCGAGTCCCCTATACCCAGATGATCCACTAACAAGGCGAGTCCATCCACCCGAATCGGCGCGTCCACGCCAGTCATCCCTTGAGGCATCCTCGACAGGATCGGGAGAAAAGCCGGAAGCAGGATGCGCAGTTCATGGAAGCCGGTCGGCGCTTCGGGATGAGGGCGGCTGCTACTCGACCGAAGCGCCAAAGAATTTCTTCATCACGGGAAGCGATTTGGCATCGTCTGGAATCCGCTCTGGCGAGAATTTCAGAAATACCAGGGCCACTCGATGCATCCGGGCATGTCGATGCCAATTGAGATCTCTTCACTGCGCCAATTGAATTCTCTCCGCCCTCACGCGTCAATGACGTTCGAATTTCACGACGATTTCAAACCGGGTCACTCAACTCGAGAATTGTGGTATCCCGTGCATTCTCAGTTATTTAGAAACACCATAATGGAACGGAAGAATCGTTTGGGCCGCCAGAAGTTCGGTGACAGCACTGGCCTATGAACCGTGGGTTCACGCCTCGATCATGAAAATTAGCCGATCAATGGGCCACCTGAAGAATCAATAGGTTGCGGCTATTTTCAAGAGAGTTAACCCCTCCCCAAACCGGCGCTCCGTCGAACTCGGAATTTGCACCGCAACTCGCGAATATCGCGAACTCCTCCAGCGCGCTGACAGCAGAGAGCTTGTCCACATGCCGGACCATCCGGCCCCGCGCGAGGATTCGTTTCGACGGGTCCGAATCGTAGAACCAATCGTGCGGGAGAACTTCGTATTCCGGCAGGGAGCTATCGGCGAAGATTTCGAGCGGGCACACGACAGGCCGTGCAACCTGGCCCTCCCGCTTCGTTTTCTCAGCCGATCCCCAACACGTGGAGCTGAGTGGTCGAACGGACTTGCCCACAGCGATGCCCTGCCGCGGCGGCTGTGCTATGCTCCTTGACGAGATGCAGGTTGATTCCGATGCCTTAACCGGCCGGCGGCGGGCATTCCGCGCGCTGCATGAGAGCGGTTGTTTCGTGATTCCCAACCCGTGGGACGCGGGTTCCG
>JADYZL010000439.1 GCA_020853155.1 Bryobacterales bacterium | reverse complement strand
TCAACTTCTAACTCCAGGTGGGATCGGTGAGGGCGCGAGGCGCGCCGCGTCCTCCCCCGGTCCCCGCCGGAGACATCTCCCGTTTCCCGCGCGGGCGCTGCTTCGAGCGCTCCGGTCGATCCTTTGCGTTTCTTTTAAGTGATTGATTTTACGTTGTATTAGAGCCGTCATGCGCCCCCCGGGAAGGAATTTCCGTCCGAGGATAACTTATGCGGCAAGAGGCGCGTCTTAACAAACGTAGCAACCGTACGCCTGTCGTTCTTTTCTCCAATTGGGGAGCACGTGTGTGGCGGCATCAATTTACTATGGCAACTGAATCCAAATCGAAGTCCGCGAAGAACCCGAACGGCGGCCGCACGATTCTTATCCGGCTGTTCTCGCTTGTTGGCATCCTCGTTCTAATCGGCGCGGGCTACGCGGCATGGCGCTACACCCGGCCAAGCACGGTTGACGTGAAAACCGCCAAAGTGCGGCGTGGGGAATTCCTGATCAGCGTCAAGAATACCGGGGACATCAAGAGCAGCCGCTCCGTCATCCTGAGCGTGGGCCATATTCCCAATCCGGCAATCGTCCGTCTTGCTCCGGCCGGGTCGATGGTGCATAAGGGCGATGTCGTCGTCGAGTTGGATGCAGCCAGCCTGGAGCAGTCCATGCTCACCCGCACGACCGAAGCGCGAACGGTCGATAGCGAGATGGTGCAACTCAAGGCCTCGCAGCGGATTCAAACCGAGGCGAACGAACTGCAATTGATGCAGGCGCAATATAACGTGGAACGGGCCAAACTCGAAGCGAGCAAGGCGGAAATTGTGTCCGAGATCCAGGGCGCGAAGAACCGGATCGACGTCACCGTTTCTGAAGGCGAACAGCGCGGCGTCGAAACCGTCATCGAATCGGCCAAAGCATCGCAAAATGCGGATATGCAGCGTCTTGAGAGAAGCAAAGCCAAGGCGCAGCGGGATGTGGAACGCACGCGTGGCTATCTGGAGCGCGTGAAGTTGTACGCGCCGGTGGATGGAATCGTGAATCTCCTGCCGAACTTCCGTTCGGGCGGATTCGGGCGCACGCCGCCCCCGTTCAAGGAAGGGGATCGGGTCTGGTCCGGGGCCAGTATTGTCGAGATTCCGGATCTATCGGAAATGTATGTGTATTTGACCCTGGATGAAGTGGATCGAGGGAGAGTGAAACTGGGCCAGCAGGTGCGTGTACGGGTGGATGCGGTCCCCGATAAGGAGTTCCAGGCGGAGGTCACGTGGATCAGCCCGATCGCCGAAGTGATCTTCCGGGGCTTCCGGAATTTGGAGAAGCAGTTCCCGGCGCGCGCCGTTCTAAAAGCGCTTGACGAGCGCCTGCGCCCGGGGATGACGGCAAATGCGGAAGTGGTCGTTTCGAGCGTGCCCGGCGCTTTACTCATCCCGATCACCGCTAGCTTTACGAAGGACGGCAAGCCGGCGGTTTGGCTGCAGCACGGGGGATCCTTCGTGCTCACGACGATCGAAGCCGGGGAGCGGAACGACACCGATCTTCAGGTCCTCAAGGGGATCTCGGAGGGCGATGTCGTCGCACTCGAAGATCCTGTCGAAGCGATGAAGCGAGCGCACAAGCTCTAGTTGGTTTCGGCCCCGGTTTTCGTTGCCAGTGAGGATCCATCGCGTGAGAAGAGGACAATACCGATGAAGCGGATTGTGATTCAGGTAGGCATCGCCCTGTTGCTCGTATTAGGCATTGTCTATGGAGGCTTCAAAGTCTACCAGCAGCTTCCCCAGAATAAAGAGACGATGGCCACCACCACGGTTCGCAAGGGCGACTTCGTGGTGCGTGCCTTCACCCGGGGGGAACTCCGCGCGGTCCGTAGCGCGACCCTTACGGCGCCGAACCTGTTCGGCCAGACACAGATTACGTTCCTCGCGCCCCTGGGCGCCTTCGCCAGAGAGAAAGATCTGATCGCCGCCTACGACGACACCGCAGTGACGAGCCGCGTCGTGGAAAGTCAAATCGAACTCGATAAGATCCATCAGCAACTCCTGAAGGCCAGGGCCGATCTGCAGCTTTCCGCCAACAAGGACGAAGTGGACCTCCTCACCGCGCGCTATGGCGTGCGGCGCGCGGAGTTGCAGATGAAGCAGAACGAACTGCTCTCCACCATCGACGCCCGCAAGAACGAATTGACTCTCGAAGAATCCAAGAAGCGCCTGGAGCGTCTGCAAAGCGACGTGCAAAGCAAGCGCGAACAGGCCGAAGCGCAGATCCGCGTGCTGGGAGAACAGCGGCGGAAAGCGCTCATTCAATTGAATCGGGATAAGGCTCGCGTGCTCGAGGCGAAGAGCTTGGCGCCGATCAGCGGCCTGATGGCGGTGAAGCAGAATTTCGGAGCGGGTGGCCGCTTCGGTTCCGAAGTGCCGGATCTTCGCGAAGGGGATGAAATCTTCCCCGGTTCTCCGGTGGTGGAGGTTCTGGATCTGAGCGAACTCGAAGTTGTCGCCAAGGTGAGTGAAGTGGACCGCGCCAACCTGAGGGAAGGCCAGAACGTGAGAATCCGTCTCGATGCGCTGCCGGGCGAGGTCTTTGACGGCAAGGTGAAGAGCCTCAGTTCCACCGCCAGTTCGAACGTGATGTCGGGCGATCCGTCGAAGAAGTTCGACGTCATGTTCAGCATCGATATGCAGGCGCTCTTGAAGGCAACGGGAGCCACCCCGGAAGAAATTCGCCAGATCGAGGAAACGGCTCGCCAGAACCGGGAGCGGACCGCGCGAGCCCCCGCGACGGGTGGCGGACGGCGCGGAGGCCCGGGTGGTGGACCTTCTGCCGCTGGCGGTGGCGGGGCCATGCAGGGCGGTGGCGGCGGAGCGATGATGAGCGCTGCCGGCGGCTTTGGAAATAATTCCAACGGCAATGCATTCGGAGGCGGCGGTAATGCAGGCGGCAATGGATTTGCCGCTGGGGGAGGCGGGCAAGCCGGGGCCGCGCGCGCACAGAACGGAAACCAGAACGCGGGCGGAGCGGCGCGCGCGCGACCGTCTGGCCAGGGTGCGGCCGCGGGTGGCGCTCAGGCTGGAGCGGGCGGACGATCCGGCGGCGGATTTGCCAACATGTCGGCGGAAGACCGGCAGAAGATGCAAGCCGCCATGCAGAGCGCCTTGAATGGCCGCAACCTCCAGGACCTTTCGCAAGAGGAACGGCGCCAGATCTTCGCGCAGGTGCAGGGGCAGGTCCCCGGAATGGGCGCAGGACGCCGCGGCCAGAATAACGCGGATAGCGACGCCGCGCTCGAAGCGGGGCCCACAAAGAACTCTTATGGTTTCACGATTGAAGAGTTGAAGGCGGCCACTCCGCCGCCTCCGCCCGGCAAGGGTTCGGGAATTGAAATTCTGCTCCGGCCCGGCTTGCTCGCCGACGTAGAAATCCTCGTGGATGAGATCAAGGACGCTATCACCATCCCGATGCAGGCTGTGTTTGATCGTGACGGAAAATCCATCGTGTTTGTGAAGACCGCCACGGGCTTCGAGGCGCGGGAAGTCACGGCTGCCCGGCGCACGGAGAGTACAATGGTGATCGCTTCCGGCCTCAAGCCTGGAGAAGTGCTCGCGCTTTCAGACCCGTTCGCGGTGAAAAAGCCGACCGCTGCACAAGAGAAGCAGCAATCCGCTCCCGCGGCCTTGCCTGGAGGTGCCCGCTAGTGTTTGGCAGCATGATCCCCGACCTGCAGATGGGGCTGGCCAGCCTCTTCGTGCACAAACTCAGAACCCTGTTAACGATGCTCGGCATGATTTTCGGCGTCGGCGCCGTGGTGGCCATGCTCTCGATCACTGAGGGCGCTCAAGCCGAAATGCTGCGTTACATCGACATGCTCGGCGTGAACAACATCATCATTGAAGCCAAGGAGGCCGTGGACCGGGACGAATTGCAGGCGCGCCGCGTGATTTCCCCAGGGCTCAGTTTCCGCGACTTCCGCGCGATCGAAGAGAATGTGAGCGGCATCGATGAGCTTACCCCACGGAAGCGTTTCAAGCCCACGTCCACCTTCCCCAAGACCCAGGAAGAGATCCCGCAACTGATCGGCGTCCTCCCGAATTTCGCCGAAATCAATAGCTTGCGGATCATTTCCGGGCGGTTTTTCACCGAAACTGAAAATGTCGCCTCGGCGCCGGTCTGCGTGCTGGGGGAAACCGCGAAGGTGAATCTTCTCGGTTATGACGACGCGGTGGGAAAATGGGTGAAGGTGAATAGCCAGTGGCTGCAAGTCATCGGCGTTCTGAATCAGCAGGCCACCGCAGACGTCGAAGGCCTGGAGGCAACGAACCGCAACAACCTGATCATCGCGCCCCTCAATACCGTGCTGCGCCGCTTCGAGGATAACAACAGCTATTTGAAGGACGAAATCGACGGCATCTACATCCGGGTGAAGGATAAGGTGGATTCCGTCGAAGCCGCCAACGTCGTGCAGGCCATCCTGAGCGCCACGCACAAGGACGCCGGAGATTTCACGGTGGTGATTCCCGCGCAATTGCTGGAGCAGCGCCGCCAGACCAGCTTTATTTTCAGCGTGGTGATGATCTGTATCGCCGGCATCTCCCTGTTAGTGGGCGGCATCGGCATCATGAACATCATGCTGGCGACGGTGCTCGAACGAACCAGGGAAATCGGCATCCGCCGCGCCATTGGCGCGAAGCAGGCCGATATCGTGCGGCAGTTCCTCACCGAAGCGGTATTGATCTCCATCGTTGGCGGCCTCATCGGCATCGCCTTCGGTTTCACGCTTTCCTGGGTGATCGCCGCCGCCGCGGGCTGGAGCACCGTGGTTACCATCAGCTCCATCGCCGTCGCGTTCGGAGTCTCGGTATTCATCGGACTGCTTTTCGGAATTTATCCCGCCGTACAGGCCGCGAAGCTCGACCCCATCGAAGCGATTCGCTACGAGTAATTTTCATGCAACGAACCAGTTATTCTTCCAGACTGATCCTTGGAGTTTCCCTGTCCCTGGCGATGACGATTCCCGTCCTCGGGCAGGATGCGGGTGCCGCCACGCCCCAGACGCCGGCTCCCACTCAGGCCCCGGCGGCGCCTCCGGCGAACGCGCCGGCGCAGCAGCCGGGTTCCATGTCGGCCACGGCGTCTCCGGGAAACGTGCAAGAGCTTGTGCCCGCGCCGGTGAAGGTGACGAACCGGATTGAGCCGGTGGTTTCGTTGGAACATACCATGGCCAACCCCGGCTACTCGTTCGACGAAGCCCGCAAAGCCCCCATCTTCGGCACCCCCGATTTCTTCCAGCGGATTCTCGGCCGGCACGAGATGCGGGTGGAATTACAAACCACGCGGGGTTTTGAAGACTACGTGGCCGATAATAAGCTGCGCCTCACGCTGCCCTCGTACCTGGATCTGGTTCTCGCCAACAACACCGGCATCGCCCTACAAAAGGTCCTGCTCGAAACACCAAAGAACGCCATCCAGCGCGCGATGGCGTTCCTCGATCCAACCTTCACAGGCGGTTTCACTGCCGAAAGAAAAATGTCGCCCGCCACCACCGAGAATGAGGGGGCCAACATCGTCAGTAGCCTCGATCAGCCAACCAACCTCGGCTATCAGCAGCGCTTTCTCACCGGAACTCAGTTGAACACAAGCATGAACGTCGGCCGCACCAGCAGCAACAATCAACTCCAGTTCTTCAACCCCACGCTGAATTCCCGATTCAACATCAACCTTACCCAGCCGTTACTCCGAAACAGGGGAGTATTCATCAACAAGATCCCTATCCTGATCGCCCGTAACGCGCTGAAGACATCCGAATTTCAGTTTGAGAATCAGGTGATCAACCTGCTGGCGCAAGCAGAAAGCGCCTACTGGGACTACCTGGAAGCCCGCGAGAATCTTCGAGTCCAACAGGCGGCACTGGACCTTCGCAGCGAATCTCTAAAGCGAGCCCAGCGTGAATTGGAACTGGGCGCCATACCCGAACTCGACATCTTTCAGCCTCAAGCCGACTTTGCACAGGCGGAAGTCAGCCTCACCCAAGCGCGCTTCCGCTTGGCCCGAACGGAAGATGTCCTTCGCCAGCAAATGGGTATCGATCTTAATCCCAACCTTCGCACGCTGCCAATCGAGATTGTCGATACGATTACCCCGCCCTCAGCGGTGGAACGGATCGACCGGGAGGAATACGTCAATGTCGCTTTACAAAGCAGGCCCGACCTCCTGCAACAGAGACAGCAGTTGGTGGGTAACGATCTCAGCATCAAGCAAACTTCCAATCAACTAAGGCCGAACCTCTCTCTCAATCTGCAATATACCGGTTCAGGCCGAGGTGGCCGCCAAATTAGGAACGGTGTCGTGGACTCGGTCGGGCTATGGAACATGCTGGGCACGACGTTCGCCTTCGACTTTCCCACGTACGCGTTCGGGATTCAGTTGACCTTGCCACTCCGCGATCGCGCCGCAGCGGCCAACTTCTCTGACTCGCTTGTTCAGAAGAAGTCCACCATGCTGCAAATACGAAATCTAGAGCAGACCGCGCGGCTGGATGTGCTCAACGCCATCAACAATCTGGATGCCAGCAGGGAAAGTGTCCGCCTTGCCGGGATTGCCCGGGGGTTTGCGCAAAAGCGGCTTGAGGCGGAACAGAAGAAATACGACCTTGGCACCGTCACGCTGTTCTTTCTGCAAGCCGCTCAGACCGACCTCATCACGGCCGAGCAGCGGCTCGTGACAGAGAGCATCAACTACAATCGCAACCGGCTCACGCTTCTTCGCCTCAGCGGCACATTGCTAACCGAGCGTGGCGTGGCGCTCCGGTAAGCGGTGACCCAATTCCTACTTACCGGAGTCGTCACGGGAGGCTTCGTCGATGCTCTCGGGCGTGCCGGCGTGCTGGATGGGCCGGAGTAGCGAAATCACTACCGACAAGCCCAGGATGAGCCCGATGATGCCGAGCGACCAGCCGATGGGGAATTTGCCTCCGGCCAGGTGATCGAGCCAGACCATCTTCAGGCCGACGAAGACCAGAATGGCGGCCAGGCCATAGCGCAACAGGTAGAACTTGTCCATTGCGCCGGCAAGCATGAAGTACATCGCCCGCAGCCCTAGAATCGCGAAGATATTCGACGTGAACACGATCATCGGTTCGCGCGTGATGGCGAAGATGGCGGGCACGGAATCCACCGCGAACACGATGTCGGTGGCTTCGAGAAACAGCACCGCGATGAAAAGCGGCGTGGCATGCAGTTTGCCCTGCAACCGCACGAAGAAGTGCTGGCCGTGGAACACCGGCGTTACCGGCATGAACTTGCGGAAAAGGCGGATGAGCGGGTTCTTCTCCGGTTCCGGCGGTTTGTCGTCGGAAATGGCCATGTGGATGCCGGTGAAGATCAGGAACGCGCCGAAGACGTAGATCACCCAGTGGATCGTCATCAGCAGCGCGCCCAGGCTGATGAAGATGCCGCGGAAGATAATCGCGCCGATGATTCCCAGAAACAGCACCCGGTGCTGGTATTTCGCCGGGATCGCGAAGTAGCTCATGACCACGACGAATACGAAGATATTGTCGACGGAAAGCGACTCTTCGATCACATAGCCGGTCAGAAATTCCAGTGAAACCTGGCGGGCGGCCTGCATGGGATCAAAGCCCGGAATCGCCATCAACCGGGTTTCCTGGGGAAACCACCAGACGCAGTAGAAATAGAGGCCGATGTTGAAGACGACGGCCAACGAAACCCAGAACACCACCCACAGCCCCGCCACCCGCATGGTGTCGGCATGCGCCCGCCGGTGAAATACCGTTAAGTCTAGCGTTAGCAGGATGATGACGAAGGCGATGAAGCCCACGAGAAACGGCCAGTATTCGGCCATGGGGAAGAGATGAACGTTTGGTGGTAGCACGTGTTTTTATGATAGGCGACTGTGGTGGAAAGCTTCCAGTAGCGGCGCGGCGTTCTTCGGGCGGCCAGGGACTAAGCCCGGAACTTCCCGGTGCGCGCCATTTGCTCCAAGCGGGCGATGCGCTCTTCCGTCGCGGGGTGCGTGCGGAAAAGCCCGGCCAAGCCGCCCTTGAACGGATTCACGATGAACAGATGCGCGGTTGCCGGGGAGCCGTGGTGCATGGGGATCCGCTGGGAATAGGCTTCAATCTTCTTGAGGGCGCTGGCGAGGCCCAGCGGCGCTCCGCTGATCTGCGCTCCGTTGGCGTCGGCAATGTACTCGCGCGAACGCGAAATGGCCATCTGAATGATCGCCGCGGCGATGGGGGCAATGAGGACGCCCACGAGCGCGGCGATCGGGTTAGGCCCTTCTTCGCGGTCGTTGCCGCCCCGGAACATCATGCCCCACATGGCCATCTGGCTCAAGTAGCTAAGCGCGCCCGCGAGGGTGCCGGCGATGGTCATGATGAGGGTGTCCCGGTTTTGGATGTGAGAGAGTTCGTGGGCGATCACCCCGGCTAGTTCTTCGCGGCTAAGCATGCGCATCAGGCCCGCGCTGACGGCCACGGCGCCTTTCGCGGGGCTGCGTCCGGTGGCGAAGGCGTTCGGCGCCTCTTCGTTAATCATGTAGACGCGCGGCATGGGCAGATTCGCGCGCATGGCCAACTGTTGCACGAGGTTGAACAGTTCCGGCGTGTCGCTTTGGGTTACTTCCCGCGCTCCGTACATGCCGAGCACGATCTTGTCGGAGAACCAGAAGCTGCCGAAATTCATGACCACGGCCATCACCAGCGCGATCATGAGGCCGCTCTGGCCAGCGATCATCTGGCCCATAAAGAGCAGCAGCGCGGTAAGCGCCGCGAGCAGCATGGCGGACTTTACGTAATTCATGACAGACTCTTCCCTTTGCCGGCGACGAGTTCGGGGCCGGACGTTGCGCCCAATGGAAATAAGAGAGCGGGGGCAGTTTCAGAAGCCGCCCCCGCACTTGTTACGTTCGCGGAAGAAAATCCTTGGCGAGATCTATTTGGATTTCGCGACTTTTTTGACGAGATTATCCAAAATCGGCACTAAACCGTTCCCGGTAAAAATACTCTTGGTGGTGGCGGACCACTCGAAATCGTTGACGATCTTACCCTGCGTGTCTACGACGAAAAGATGGGGCGTGTCGAAGCCCGGGTTTGACGGCGAGAGTTGCAAATAGGAAGCCGCCACTTGGCCGGAATCGAAGAGCATCGGCGAGGTGAGCAGGTGCTTCGCGATGTAATTCTTCACGTCCTGCATCGAAGACGGCGGGTTGACGATATGAATCAGCACGACATTCCCGCCGTACCGGCTGACCAAGCCCTTCAGATGCGCCGTCGATTCATCGCAATGCGGGCAACTCGTCTGCATGAACTCAATCAGGACCACCTTGCCGCGATAATCCATTAGGTCATGAAACTTGAAGTTCGGGTCCGGCAGCGCCCAGCCGGGAGCGCGCCGGTTGGAATTCTGGTTGACGGCCGAAAGCGGCATCGCGGCCACGAACGCGGTCAACAGGATGAAAGTGAGAATGCGATTGATCATGCTTTTCCTTCGACGAAAGCGCGGAGACTTTGGTTATAGGGATTTCGCGCGACGCCGCGTTCGGTAACGATGGCGGTGACATAACGGTTCGGCGTGACGTCGAACGCCGGATTCGCGACGGAGATTCCGGACGGGGCCAGTTCGACGCCGCCCACATGGGTCACTTCGCGCGCGGCGCGTTCCTCGATGGGGATTTCGTCGCCCGTCGCCAGCGCCAAGTCAATGGTGGAAATGGGCGCGGCGACATAGAACGGAATTCCGTTCTCTTTGGCCAGCACGGCCACGGAGTAAGTGCCGATCTTGTTGGCGACATCGCCGTTCGCGGCAATGCGGTCCGCGCCCACTACGACGCACCCGATCCGGCCCGCCTTCATGAAATGACCGGCCATATTGTCGGTGATCAGCGTGACGGGAATGCCATCCTGCTGCAACTCCCAGGCGGTAAGCCGGGCCCCTTGCAGAAACGGGCGGGTTTCGTCGGCGAAGACATCCACCTTCTTGCCAGAGGAGACCGCCGCGCGGATCACTCCCAGCGCGGTTCCATAACCCGCCGTCGCGAGCGCGCCCGCATTGCAGTGGGTCAGCACGGTGCTGTTATCCGGGATGAGTTCCGCGCCAAACCGGCCCATGGCCTGGTTGATGGCAATATCTTCCAGCTTGATCTGCTTGGCTTCCGCCACCATCCGCGCACGGATGGCTTCCACTGGCTCGGCGGCCACGGATTCATACACCACCCGCATCCGCTCCAGCGCCCAGAACAAGTTCACCGCCGTCGGCCGGGTATTGGCGAGGCGTTCGAGGATCTTCGGAAACGCCGCCGGTAAATCCGCCGCCTCCGTCTCGAGGACGCCGCGAGCCACTCCCATGGCAGCCGTCACCCCAATCGCCGGTGCGCCCCGCACGATCATGTCCGTGATCGCCACGGCCACCTCTTCGTGCGTCCTGCACGTGACGTAAACGCTCTCGCGAGGCAACCGCGTCTGGTCGATGAGGAGAACCCCATCGCCTGTCCATTCCACCGTTTCAACCATAAAGCTAATCCTCTATTATGCCCGGAGTCGCTCCGCCGCCGCTCGGACTGCGCCGAGGAGTTGAATAAGTCGTGCGGAGTCAGGGAATATCCACGATTTATCCGCCGCCGCAATATTTTGCAGGAATTTGACACGTGGTCTTTGCGAGGAGTTCCAGATGTCGAACTCTTATATTAGAATCAATGGTTTACCGATAGGGTTAGCGGCAATTCCGGCTCAGTTAAAACGAAGTTTTATATGAACGTTTAGAAACAAAAGCCATTGCCATGTTTTTTTGAGATTTTGCGGGAATCTGGCCCAATTTCGGTTGCAATCTCATTGTGCGAGACCGTATGCTCAAGGCAATTCCTACGCATTTGGGATGGAAATCAGTACGATGCCGAAATCAGGTGCGAAACGAAGTGCGGCCTTGGGTTCTGGGAGTGCGTCCCTTGGACAAGCAGAACGTCTACAGGGAATGTGCAACCACGGATTCATTACCGAGGAACGGGCACACGAAGTGATCGAGCGGATTCAAAACGGGGATCAAACCGTGGACGAGGCGGTGGAGGAACTCCAGGAGAGTTGTCCTTGCGGGCTCTTCCTGCCATCGCGAGCGAAACGAATCCTGAGTAGCGTCGCGGCGCCGTCCGGACGCTAACGAATTCGGCTTTGCCCGAGGTGGAGCCAGCTACGCCTCGCTGGGCGGCTCAGCGTTCGTTTTTGAGAACCAAACGGGAATTCCGAGCCGTTCGTGGCGTCTCTGTGCCTCATTTTGGCGTATCCTACGGGCATGAAGAGACGCACCCTCCTCTCGCTCCCGTTAGCTGCTGCCGCATCTCCGTTCGCTGGCTCTCTGGCATTCGCCCAGCGTTCCAGGCCGACGGCATCGATCAACAAGCGCGAACGGAT
>JADYZL010000438.1 GCA_020853155.1 Bryobacterales bacterium | reverse complement strand
CGCGCCAGGCGTCCGTAGCCCGGTTGACGCTGTTGTAATCGCGGGAATTTCCCTTTCCGGGAGCTTTCCGCTGGTGGATCCGCTCTCCCGTCGAAAAAAGGAAATTAACGATGATGCATTCCGTCACAGTGGATCTGGGGAACCGCCAGATCACCCTCGAAACTGGCAAACTTGCCAAGCAGGCGAACGGCTCGGTGGTCGTTCGCTGCGACGACACCCTGGTCTTGGCCACGGCCTGCGCCGCAACCTCCCCCAAAGTGGGCCTGGATTTCTTCCCGCTCACCGTCGATTACCGCGAATACTATTACGCCATGGGGAAGATTCCCGGTGGCTTCATCAAGCGCGAAGGCCGCCCTTCCGAAAAGGAAGTGCTCACCTCCCGGCAGATTGACCGCCCCATCCGCCCCCTCTTCCCGCCCACCTTCCGCAATGAGACGCAGGTGATCGCGATGGTGATGTCGGCCGACCCCGATCACGATCCCGATACCCTGGGCATTGTGGGCGCTGGCGCGGCGCTGGCCATCTCCGACATTCCGTTCCACGAAATCATCAGCGCGGTCCGCGTGGGCCACATCAACGGCGAGTTCGTGGCCAACCCCACCTACGCCGAATTGCGCGAGTCGAGCCTCAACATCACCGTCGCCGGCACCGACGCCGGCATCGTCATGGTGGAAGCGGGCGCCCGGGTGGTCTCCGAAGATATGGTCGTCGATGCCATTGAGTTCGGCCACGAGTGCTGCAAGAAGTTCAACGCCGCCATCCGCGAACTGGTCGCCAAGTGTGGCAAGGCCAAGTGGCCCGTGGCCGACGCGGTTACCGACGCGGACCTGGCCGCGAAGATCAGCGCCGCCGTCCACGACGAACTCAAGGACGCGCTGAATACGGAGAAGTATCAGAAGCTCGAAAGCTACTCCCGCGTGGCGGCCGCCAAGGAAAAGGCCATCGCGCTCGTTCCCGAGGAAGAGGCCGAAAAGCGGACCCTCGCTAAGAAGCTCTTCGACGAACTCAAGGAGAAGATCTTCCGCGACCAGATTCTGGCCGACAAGCGCCGCCCCGATGGCCGCGCGTTCGACCAGTTGCGCCAGATTGATTGCGAAGTGGGTGTTCTGCCCCGCGTGCATGGCTCCGGCCTGTTCACCCGCGGAGAAACTCAGGCCATGGTCTCGGCCACATTGGGCGCGAAGGACGACGAGCAGCGCATGGAAACCCTCGATGCGGCCGTCACCTCCAAGCGCTTCATGCTGCACTACAACTTCCCCCCGTTCAGCGTGGGCGAGGTTGGCTTCATGCGTGGGCCGGGGCGCCGCGAGATCGGCCACGGCGCACTTGCCGAACGGGCGATTCTCAACGTGCTTCCCAAGGAAGAAGAGTTCCCCTACACGATGCGCGTGGTGAGTGACATCCTCGAATCGAACGGTTCGAGTTCGATGGCCTCCGTCTGCGGCGGCAGCCTGGCATTGATGGATGCAGGCTGCCCGCTGAAATCGCCCGTGGCCGGCATCGCGATGGGTCTCGTCACCGACGGTGGCAACTACGGCGTGCTCACCGATATCGCGGGAGCCGAGGACCACTACGGCGACATGGATTTCAAGGTGGCGGGCACGGAAGAAGGCATTACCGCGTTGCAGATGGATATCAAGGTGACCAACGTCACCACGGCCATCATGCGCGAGGCGCTGCAGCAGGCGCGCAAGGCGCGGCTCGAAATCCTCGAGAAGATGAACGCCGCCATCAGCAGCCCGCGGACGGAGATTTCCGACTACGCGCCGCGCATCTACACCACCACCATCCCCACCGACAAGATCCGCGAGCTGATCGGGCCGGGCGGCAAGGTGATCCGTGGCATCATCGACGCCACCGGCGTGAAGATCGACGTGAACGACGACGGCATCGTGAATGTCTTCGCGAGCGATGGCGAGGCGGCGAAGCAGGCCCTGCGCATGATCGCCGATATCGCCGCCGTCGCGGAAGTCGGCAAGACCTACCTCGGCAAGGTGGTGCGCATCGCCGATTTCGGCGCGTTCGTCGAAATCTTCCCCGGAACCGACGGCTTGCTGCATATCAGCGAGATCGCCGAAAGCCGCGTGAAGGAAGTGCGCGATGAGCTGGACGAAGGCGACCAGATCCTCGTGAAGGTGCTCGCCATCGAAGGCAACCGCATCAAGCTCAGCCGCAAAGCCGTGCTTCGCGAACAGCGCGAGAAAATGGCACAGGCGGAAGAATAGGCGCGGAGAGCATCCGCAAACGAAAAAGCCCGGCGCAAAGCCGGGCTTTCTTCATTCCTTGCCGCGAGCTATTCAATGAGGATGCGCCCCGGGGTCGACGCCACGCCCCCGATCGTCAGCACCACGTCATACTCCCCGGCGCTCAAGCCATTTGGCACCGCGGCGTTAATCTGGTAGAGCCCCACGAAGCCGGGAGCGAGCCCGCTAAACTCCACGCGCGCGGGAATCCCGTTGATCGTCACCACCGGCTGCACGGCAGTGAGCTTCACCGGGTTCGAGGGGCTCACGGCGCCCGTCGGCGGATTGCCGCCCGCCAGCGGACCCAGCCCGTTCCCGTACATCTCGAGCACGTCGCCGCTCCGCGCGCGGCGGCTCGATCCGTGCAGCCCGAGCCGCTGGTTGTTCCGGAAAATCTCCATCGCCAGCAGCTTCTTGCCGGTGCCCGCCTCGATGTACTGGAAGAGGCCCGGCGCGTACGTGGCCACCGCAACATCCTGCAGCGCCGTGGCAATCTCGCCCGCGGTTTGCACCTTGAAGACAGCGCTCGATTGGCCCGCAAGCTCCCACGGCACAAAGACGTTGATCTGGCGCGGAGACACGTACACCATCCGCGCGGGTTCGCTCACCTGCCGGTTGCGCGTATCGATGCCAACGCTCATCTCGCCCAAGGCCACGGGCAGCGGAACCGTGCTCGCATTCAGTGTGCCGGTCGCGATGGCGTTCCCAAAGATCGAAACGAACGAACCGGGAGCGATCGGCCCGCCCGCCTTGAAGCCCGCCCCCTCCACGATGCCCCCCTGGTCGATGACGGGGTCAGCAATCGCACGAACGTCGAACTTCGCTTCCACCCCGCCGGGGTTCGGATAGCGGGCCACGAAGGTCTGCGTGCCCAGGTTGGGGCCCATGCGGTAACTGAACTGCGCGATTCCAAATCCGTCCGTCTTTCCCCCGGTGACGCTGCCGGTAATCGAACCGCCTCCCACCTTCACTTCCCAATTGATCGGCACGTCCTGGATGGGCAGGCCCCGGCAATCGGTGACCTTCACGAGAAGCGCGGATGGCCCCTCGCTGTTGGCGATGCCGAGGCGGCCATTGCCCACCAGCGGCATGATGTTGCAGGGCGTAACGTTCCCGGCGAGGTACAGATAGGGAATCTTCACATCGGGGATACTCTTGGTGGAATCGCCGCTGCCCTTGACAAGAATCACGCCATCGTAGAAATCCTTCGTGATCGGCGTCGATCCCCCAATTCGGAAGGTGACCGTTCGCGATTGGCCGCTAGGCACGTCAATCGCGCCGGGCAGCGTCCAGGTCACAGGCGACGCCTGGTCGGTCACATCGTCGTAAGGATCTCTGCTGAACGTGAAGCGGAGCGTTCTTTCGTAGGCGTTGGTGATCGTGATCGTGCTCTCAATGCCCGCGGCGAGCCGGGCGTTGTCCACGTCCCCGAAATTGAGTGTCTGCGGTGACATGGTGACAAAGGAATCGAACGCCCAGCGGGCTTGCACTTCCCCTCCGCCCATGGCCACGTTGTAGGCCTGCTCGAGATTGCCCGTGTTGATATTGCGATCGAATACAGTCGCGTGAACCTGCCCGTTAACCACCGCCACATCGCGAGCCGCGTTGACGATGGCGGATTTCACCTGCTCGGAATCATAATTGCGGAAGCCTTCGGTTTGATCGAGAACCAGCGCCGCCACCCCCGCCACGAGCGGCGCGGAGAAGCTTGTGCCGTCCACCGCGATATAACCCGATGGGTCGTACATATCGCCATTCCGGTCATAGCTTTGTGTGGCTGTATAGACATTCTCGCCAACCGCCACCACCTCCGGCTTGATAATTGGAAAACCGATATTCGGGCCGCGCGCGGAAAATCCCGTGATCACCGAATCCAGAACGCCATCGCCGTTGATGTCCTGCAACGTGGCCCGTTCCCGGTAAGCCGCGCTGATGCTGGCGTTCGGCGGGTTTCCCTGGCCGTCGAGAAAGTTACGCAGCGCCGCGCCATCGGAATCCCCGATCAACATTGCCGGGATCTCCGCGTAGCTTAGGCCCCCCGGCCCAAACACTTCCTGGCTGCCATCCGTGCGGTAGAACACCACGCCCACCGCGCCCGCGTTGCGGGCATTCTGCAGCTTCACCGCGAAGGTACACTCTCCCGATCCGCGTGCGATGAACGCGATCGAGCCGTTCATGGAACCACCCGGCAGTGCGCCGCAGGCCAACCCGTCATTGCCGCTCTTCCGCACGTCCCGCAGGGGCGCGTTCAAGGGGGCAGAGGGAATCACAGGGCCGCCAAGCGCCCCCTTGTAAACCCCTCCTCCCGCCGATCCGCCCGGGCCTCCCGGCACTTCAAGCGCCCGGAAAAATTCGTGCCGGTTCTGGACTGCGCCCACAGTCAACACCTCCGGATGCGTGCCCGGCGTGGCAATCGTGGCAAACCCCGGCTCCCTTCCCGCGCTATCCCCCGCATTGCCGGCCGAAACCACCACCAGCATGCCGCGCTCGGCGGCGGCGCCCGCGGCGTCGGCAAGGGCGTCACAGGCGACTCCGGCGTTGTTCCCGCACGCCCTGTCATCCAGCGGGCCCCAGACTGCCGGTGCGCCGATGGAGAGCACCGCGATCTTCATCCCGTCGTTGAATGCGTCTTCGAGGGCTAGAATCACCACATCGGCGAACGTGCCGTCGTTGATTTGCGGGGAGCCAAATATCTTATAACTGCCCAGGTAGGCGCCCGGGGCAACGCCGGAGATCGTGCCATTGGGCGTATCCACCTGCTGTCCCGCGACGATCATCGCCATCGCCGTTCCATGGCCCACGCGATCGCGCGCGCTCGTGTCGTCGGGCCGGGTCAACTGGATCTGGCTGTTGCTGCCCGGGTCCCCGCCGGGGATGCCGTCGTCGGCCAATTCCTTCACGTAGCTGCGCGCCACGATCACTTTGTTGTTCGTAAACTGCGCATCGCCGGGGAAGCGGGTGCGCGGAAAGCCGGCGGGCATCGGCAGCGGACTGTTCGCAAACGCCGGATGCGTCACGTCGATGCCTGTATCGATAATCGCTACCCGGACCCCATCGCCCGCGTTGTCCCGCCCGCCCACCATCGGCCAAACTTCGCCGACGTGGGCCGACTCTTTCGCCTTCTCAAGGCGCCGCCGGATATACGGTAATTCGACAACCCCCGCCACCCCCGGCAGGTTCCGCAAGCCCTCCGCCGGTTCCCGGCTGGCCGCGATGAAGATCGCGTTCGAGAGGACGCGCGCTTCCCCCGTGATTTGGATGCCTCGCTCAAGCAGTCTCGCCCGCAGTTGGCTGTGGCTCGCATCGAGGCGCGCGCCATACTTGGCGGCTTCCGCGCTGCGAAGCGCTTCCCTGCTCTTCACCGTGCGGGCTATCGGCTGCCCTTCGAGCATCACCGCCCAGCGGCTGCCGCGAGTTGCCCCTTGTGCGAACCCGGCGGCCGCGAAGGCAAGAATCACCAACGAGAGAAGAAGTCGTTTCCACATAGATTGCATCCAACGTTCAATTGACAAGATTCCATAGAGCCGGCAAGGGGCATCCGCTGCCAGCGATAAAAGATTGAGTAGACAGGAGTTAGAGAAATTCGGTATACTCTACTGAGGATATCCGTATGCCCCCAAGACTTCCATTTCAGCAAGGTTCGCAGGTTGAGCACGAGCGTTTTGGTCTCGGTTCG
>JADYZL010000437.1 GCA_020853155.1 Bryobacterales bacterium | reverse complement strand
TGCGGTCCACGCGGGCATCCGTCTCGGCGGGGTCGGGATACGCATCCGCATAGGCCACGGCCCCGGAAGCGGAATCGTGCGCCTCGGGAAAGTGGGGCCGCAGCCAGGCGTTAAACGTTTCGATCAAGGATCGGCGCGAGCGGAAGTTGCGCTGCAGTTGCAAGGTTCTGAGCGGCGGCAGGCCGGCGCCGCGGCCTTCCCAGGCACGCAGGAACAACTCGACGCGGGCATTACGCCACCCGTAGATCGATTGCATCGGGTCCCCAACGAGGAAGAGCGTCCGGCCGTCGCCCGGCGTCCAGTTCTCCGTGAGCTTGCGTACCAGCAGCATTTGCAGCGCGGACGTGTCCTGGAACTCATCCACCAGCAGGTGCTGGATCTGCGCGTCCAGCCGCTCCGCCAGGAGAGTGGGGATGCCGGGGGAGGATTCGAGCGCGCTCGTGGCGCGAAGAGCCACCTCCGCAAAATCCGTTTCGCGGTGCAGCGCAAACTGCACGTGAAGCTCCGGCAGCACGGCGCGCAGGAAGCGGAAGAGCGCTTCGAGCACGCGCCACTGGCCATCGGTATAGAAGGGATCCGGCAGTTCACGGACGCGTGCCAACGCCGCAATGAATTCGTCCTCCAATGCGAGTCTCGCGAGGAAGTTTCCCATGCGCTGCTTGAGTAGCTTCTCCTCCGTGGGGAAGCCCTCGCGCTTCGTGGCGGATTTCCGAAGCGTCCCATCGTTGGTCAAGAGCCACTTCCCGAGCACGCGCCATTCGGGAAGCCCCGTGGCGATTACATCGGGCCAGCCTGAAAGGCTCGCGAGCCCTGCCGCCAGGGCGTGGCCGCTTTCCAACTGGCCCGCGGCGGCGTGCGCCAGCCAGACCAACTCCGCATCCAGTGAACCGGGCACGGCAGCGCGCAGCCGTTCCAGATCCGGCTCGATCAGCAGCCGCAGGTTTTCTTCGAGCGCCGTGCGCAAAGCATCCGGACCACCCTCGCCGAGCGGGTTCGCACCCATCGCGGGCAGCCACTGGTCTCTCTTCTCGAGCAGCGTGAGCAAGGAACGCGAAGCGGTTTCGAGATTGTTATCGAAGAGGCAGAGCAGGTCGATCAGCGATTCGCGCGAATCGCCCCCGGCCATGGAGCGCAGCGCCTCCCGCACTGCGGCGGCGTAGAGGGGAGCGGGCCGGGTGCTGACCGTGGGGGCAATGCCCAACCGCGAGAGCGTGGGCAGCCGCCCGACGAGCGACGCCTCGAATGCATCGATGGTTTGAATCCGCAAGCGGCGGGGCGAATCGAGCACCTGCCAGCCTAGCTCGCGGTCTCGCGCAAGCGCGGCAAGGGCGAGTTCACGCGTCTCCCGGGCGTGGCCGGCGACCGCTTCGCCGCCACTGGACGCCGCGCGAAGCTCTCCCAGAACGCGCCCGCGCATTTCCGCCGCGGCTTTGCGCGTAAAGGTGATGGCGAGGATCTCTTCCGGCTCATTCACCCGGGCGAGCAGCCGCAAGTAGCGCTGCGTGAGGAGGCTGGTCTTGCCGGAGCCCGCCGGGGCTTGCACGAGATAGCTCCCGTCCGGACGAATGGCGGATTCCCGTTGCCTCGCGTCCATCAGTCTCCGCCCTCCTCGTCACCGGCGCCCGCTCGAATGTGAGCCGCTTCGCCGATCCGGCAGAAAGGCTTCTGCTCGCAATACTTGCAGGTGTCCTCTCCCTTCAAGGGGTCCACCGCCGCGAAGCCGTCCCGGAACTCACGTGTCAAGCGATCCACCGCCTCGCGGCTCCTCTGGACAAAGTCGATCCATCCCCCCTCCGGCTCCCCTTTCCGCTTGTTCCCGGCGAACTTGCCCGGCACATCCTCGCCATAGATTTCCCAGCCGGTCTCGCCCGTCTTCAGGCAACCGAACGCGATGGCGCTCACTGCTTGCGCCGCCGCCAGATAGAGCAGCAGTTGAGGCTGCTCCGGGCGGTCTCCATCCCACATCGATCGCTTCGCGCGCCCGGTCTTGTAGTCGATCAGAGCCAGGCTTCCATCGGCCAGTTGGTCAATGCGATCCGGGCGGATGCGCAACTCGATGCTACCGAGATCCACCGTCTGGCGCCGCTCCGTCTCGAGAATCGTGAACGGCTGCCGCTGCTTTTCGAGTTCCAGCCAGTTTCCCAGCAATTGCGAAAGGCGCAGGAACTCCGCATCAAGCTGTGCGTCGGCAAGCACATCCCCCTGGCCCGCGGGAAACTCGGCGAGCGCTTCGCGCGCGCAATCGCCGATACGCCCGGCCAGCGCCTCCTTGCTTAAGGAGAGTAGGCCTTCGAGCGATCTTGTCTCTTTCCAGAAGAGTTCGAGCGCCCGGTGCGCGAACATCCCCTGATCCATGCGATTCATCACGGGCAACTGGGGAAGTTCCGCGTCGCTGCCGAGGCGGGTGCGGGCAAACGCGCGGAAGGGGCAGGCAGCTTGGTCCGCCAGCACTTGCGAGCCGCGCTGCACGCGCTTCTCCGTCACCGGCAAGGCGCCGCTCCGCCAATCCTCCATCTCTTCGACATTGGCGGGTGGGAGCGGCGCACCGGACGGCGCGCGCTCCACAGCCGCGATCTCGATCCCGTGCCGAACCGCAAGCGAGCGCAAGAGGGGGCTGGGCTCCAGTTCCTCCTGTTCTTCCCGCGCGCGATAGCTCAGCACAATCCGGGGGGCGAGCCGCAGCATCCTTGCGAAGCTTCGTTCGGCGAACTCCCGTTCGCGGAGGCTGTCGCAGCGTGGCAAACCGTGGCTGCGCTGCAGACTGCGAGGAAGAAAGGCATCGGGCTGCAAGGGACGCGGCAAGACATCGTCGGTCAATCCGCAGACCCACACCGAATCAAAGCGAAGGCCGGTGACTTCGAACAAGCCCGCGACCAGAATCGGCTTAGGCGAGGATTCCGGCTGAAACGTCGCCGAGTCAAAGCGGCGCCGAAGGAGGCGTTCGAACACGCGGAACTCCATCCGCGGGCTAACCACATCGAGTTCGGCGAGCGCGCCCAATTCTTCGAGCACGCGCTGCCGGGTTTGAAACTCCGCGCTCGAGAGCGAGGGATCTCCGAGCCAGAGACACCGGGCGCACAGTGCCCGCAAACGGGCCACCCAAAGCGAGGGTGCGAGCACCTCCGCCGCATCGAACGCTTCCATCGCCGCGAGCGCGTTCTTAAAATGCGCAAGCGGCAAGCCCGCCCTTGTTTCGACTTCGATGGCCGTTCTGTGCAACCGGTCGAGGGAAACGTCCTCGCGGCGTTCCCGGCAAAGAACAGTTTCGAGCCGTGCGCGGGCGTCCAGCTCCAATGCCGCCCTGGCAAAATAAGGCCCACGCAGCAGTGCGCGCGCATCGTC
>JADYZL010000436.1 GCA_020853155.1 Bryobacterales bacterium | reverse complement strand
TCCCAGCCATCCGGCGTATCGTCCTCGCCGTCCTCCTCGATAAGCGTCTTGAGCGTGGCATCCAACTGGTCCAGCCGTCCCAGAATCGCCGCCTCATCGGTCGGCCCCGTTCGTCGAAATAATCGAAAGATCACATCGGACATGGTGCTCTGCTCGAGTTCCAGTTGCTGAAGCAGCCCCGCCGTGATCCGCTGTTCCGAAGTGAGCCGAGCGGCGCTCTGGTGCATCGCCTGGGCATTGCGCAATCCAATCACCCCAGCCGCCAGCAGCACCAGTATCACCAGCGCGAACCCCGCGGTGAGGATCCGGAGCAGGTTCTTATTCGTGATTGGATTCTTGAGCGCATCTCCTTCGAGTGGATCCCCCTTCGCCGGCGGGAGTCCCGGCACGAGCCGCAATCGTCCTTCGTCGTTGGGAGCTTTGGCCATGGGAGAGGTCGCTCTTATTGCATCATCCTGAATCCATTCCCGCTTTGCCATCCCATGTGAAGGCTATCCCGTGCCCCGTCCCGCCCGAGGCTGCCTCTCGATGGGCAACAAGAATCCCTTCGCAAGGCGATGGTACGCTGGAATGCAAATCACGTACCCTGTGAATGAAGGTTTATTCTTGGCGGCGGCGATTGCTATCGGTTTAGCCTATGCTCCCTCAATCCAGCTCCGAAGGTTCCCCGGCTCTCACCCATCGGGTGGCGGCGCCTGCACGAGCACGTTCCGGCTCCATCGCCGCAGTGGGGAGCCGCGTGAATCCCAGGGAGGCGATCTTCCCTTCGCATCGCGTGATGTTCGGCCGCTCTCAGATTCTCCCGCAGTCTTCCTGGCTGGTGGCCGCCGTCGCGGCCCTCACGCTCGCCAGCGGCTTGCTTAACGTTTATTCCGTCACGAGCCACACCGTACCCACGCGCATGGAGCAACTCCGCCATCTCTTTCCGATGGAGTTCGTCCACTTCTCCCGCTCCGCCGTCCTGCTGATCGGGTACAGCCTGATCTTGCTCTCCATCAATATCCTGCGCCGCAAGCGGACGGCGTGGTATCTGGCCTTGGCCGCAACCTTTTCCTCCGCGGTCTTTCACTTCACCAAGGGGCTCGATTACGAACAAGTCTCCGTCAGCGTCCTGCTGATCGCCGCCTTGCTCGCCACGCGCGGCCTCTTCACGGTGCGAAGCCGGGTTACCAGTTGGAAGGAGATCGGCACGCGTGTCGCCATTATCGCCATACTTGCCTTCGGCTACGGTGTCGCGGGCTTCTGGCTGCTTGAGCCCGTCGAGTTCCGCAACAATTTCGCATGGCGGGAAGCCATGCGCCATGCCGCCGTTTATCTCACTTTAGGAAACGATCCCAGCATCGCCCCACACACCCATTACGCGGTATGGTTTCTCCAATCCCTGGGGCTAACCTCCACCATGGTGCTGTTCTACGTGGGCTATCTCTTCTTCCGGCCGGCCTACTTCGCGTTCCACGTCCATCCCCTCGATCTCCATGAGGCTCAACAGATCGTCGAGCGTCATGGCCGCACCGGCCTCGATTTCTTCAAGGCCTGGCCGGACAAGAGCTTCTACTTTTCCCGCAGCCGGCAAAGTTTTCTGGCCTATCGCGTCGGCGCCGGTTTCGCCGTGGTTCTCGGTGACCCGGTAGGCCCGCGCGAGGAATTCCCCACGTTGATCCAGGATTTCTCCATTTTCTGTTACGACAACGATTGGCCCTTCGCGTTTCACCAGACCACCTCCGAATTGCTTGATTTCTACGAGTCCGTTGGCCTTCAGCGCTTCAAACTCGGGGACGACGCCGTAGTGCTGCTGGATCAGTTCACCTTGGAGGGGAGCCGCGGGAAACCCTTGCGCGGAATCGTCAACAAGATCGAGCGGGCCGGGTATTCCGTCACGGTCTACGAAGCCCCACTCGCCGAATCCGTCCTCGATGAAATGGAACTGGTTTCCGATTCCTGGCTGAGCCTGCCCGGCCATCGCGAGCGCCAGTTCACCCTCGGCAAGTTCGACAAGAACTATCTGCGCAAGACAACGGTTCTCGCTCTGCTCGACCCCAGCGGCGAGATGCAGGGCTTTCTCAATCTCATCCCCTCGTTTGGGCCCGGCGAGATCTCGCTCGACCTCATGCGGCGCCGCGCCGATTCGATCAATGGCGTCATGGATTACTTGTTCACGAAAGCCATGCTCCATGCAAAGGCGCGTGGATACAACCGCTTCTCCCTGGGAATGGCCCCCATGGCGGGTTTTCAGCCCGGCGAAGCCGCCAGCCCGGAGGAAAAGGCGATTCACCTGTTCTTTAAGAAGTGGAACCTCGGCTTCCGCTACCGGGGAATCCGGGATTACAAAGCGAAGTTTGCCACAGTGTGGGAACCTCGCTATGTAATCTACCGCAACCGGTTTGACCTCGCGCGTCTGGCTCTTGCCCTGCGGAAGGTCTCCGAAATTCCCGGCATGCGAACCCCACCCCCGGAGGACGGCAAATGAAGTTAACGGCTCTCGCCCTCCTCTGCATCACGCTGATCGCGCCCTTGAAGGATATGGCCGATTCGCGCTCCGATTGGGTCATCCGGGAGAAACCGCAGGTCATCCGCTTCCTCGCCGCGAGCGGCACGCCCAAACCCGAGGCAGTCGTCTTTATGCCGGGAGACGGGGGCTGGATCGGCTCCGCCGTCGAGATGGCCCGGATGGTGGCTTCTCTCGGCTACAACGTTTACGGCTTCGACATCAAGACTTACCTCACGAATTTCACCGGCAAGACGACCTTAAGTGAACGGGAAATGGCCGCGGATCTGCGTGCCCTCGGCGCCTGGGTCCATCAGAAGTCCGGGCAGCCGGTGATCTACGCGGGCTGGTCGCAGGGGGCGAATATGTCTCTCCTCGCCGGAGTCGCCTCCAAGCCGGACGAGTACTGCCGCGGCGTGCTGGCGATCGGCATCACGGATCAGGCTGTCCTCGGCTGGCGCTTTATCGACAATCTCACCTACTTCACCCGGCAACTTCCGAACGAACCGATGTTCTCCCCGCTTCCACACATCGGCAAGCTCACGCCGCTCCCCTTGGTGATGGTCGCTCCCACGCATGACGAGTACGTCGCCATGGAAACCACCCGCCAGATCTTCGACGCGGCCGCGCAACCCAAGCGGATCTTCATCGTCGAAGCCGACGATCATCGTTTCTTCGGCGGCCGGGACGCATTCCTCCAGGCACTGCGGGATGGCCTGCGCTTTCTTCACGATGCGTCCGGCCCAGGGCCCAGGACGTGACCGAGGCGCCAAGCCGCCCCTCCGGCGGCAATCCCGAGAACAATCCCGGAACCGCCGCGGAGATCCCAAACCGGGCGCGCGCGCCGTGGCTTATTTACTCCGCCGCCCTTGCCGCTCTCCTCTGGGTGTTCCACGACATCTCCTGGAAAACGATCCTCGCACAGATCCAGAGTATCGACGCGCGGTGGCTTATCCCCGCCATCGCCGCCGACATTCTCAGCTACTATTGCCAGGGAATCCGTTGGCACTACTTGCTTCGGCCCGCGGGGAAACTCTCCTCCTGGAAGGCCACCCAGGCGATCTACGTAGGGCTCTTCGTCAACGAGATCCTGCCCATGCGGCTTGGCGAGGTTGCGGCCGCCTTCCTGGCCGGGCTCTGGCTCCGACTGCCCATCTCCCAAGTGCTGCCATCGATGCTCATCGGCCGCTTGCTCGACGGAGTCTGGCTCGCGCTCGCGGTGAGCGCGCTCCTCGTCATCGTTCCGCTTCCCGGCAATCTGGAGTGGGCGGGTAACCTCTTCGGCATCGCTGTCGCAATCGGAGTCGCGCTCTTCCTTTTATTGCTGTTGCCGGGCGTCCGCCGCTTCATCGACGGGGAGGCTCCTCCGGCTCCCGGCGCCGGCTTCCGCGGCAAACTGCGCGGCTGGTTTGCCGATCTGGTTCACGGCATCCACGAAATCCGCCAACCCCGCGTCCTGATTGTTTCCGCCGTCGCGTCCTTCGGGGTGCTGCTGTTTCAAACGCTGGCATTCTGCTCTGTCGTCGCCGCTTACCATCTGCCGGTCTCGGCGCTTGCCGGAGTGGCCGTATTTCTTATCGTTCACCTTGGCACTGCAATCCCCAATGCCCCTGCCAACGTCGGCTCGTTCCAACTGTTCACCGTGCTCGGTCTCAGCCTTTTTGGGGTTGAAAAGGATCTGGCCGCCGGCTTTAGCGCCGGGGTATTCCTCGTACTTACCGTCCCGCTCTGGCTGATCGGCTTTCTCGCTCTCTCCCGCACGGGGCTCACCCTCCGCTCCATCCGGCGGCAGCTTCGCTCCGGAATCTAGCCTGCCGGTTCCCCCTCGAAACTTCGAGACTCAAAAAAATCGGGAGCCAATCGTGAGACCGGCTCCCGTGCGAAGGGTGCAATGCACCGAGTTCAGGGGTCTTCGCTGCGTAACTCGATCTCCGCTAGTTCTTCGGCTTCACGGAGCCATCGGCCTCCTTGGCGTGCTTCTTCTTGCTCTTCTTCACGTGCTTCGGGTGCTCAGGCGACGTGGCCGTCGTGCTGGACGCCGAGGATGCGGCCACGGGGGGAGTGGAACTCTTTGTGGCGTGCTTGGCACTCTGCCCGGCAATCGCGCCGAAGCTCATCAGGCCGGCTGCCATCGTAACTACCAACAGGCGTTTCATCGATGTGATCTCCTTGATGTCTTTGCGATATCGATCTACTTCCGTTCGCTCTGACATCTACAGGATGCGGCTCTTTCCGATCCGGCCCTATCGCTCCGTAACGGGAATCCTCGCACCATGCGTAGGGGATACCGGGCGCCCCCCGGTCAACCGCGGCCTCGATCCGCCGCCACCAGGTTTTCCCACAATCCCTTGTTCGAATGCCAAACCCGGGGGTCCCGCCCCTGGAAATGCGTGCCGGGGACACTCAAGGTGCCGTGGCCATACGGGCAGATGTACTCGATCTTCGGCCGCCCTTCCTGCAGCATCTTGCTGTAAGACCCCCGAAGCACCGGCATTCGCAGCCTGCGCCCGCACTTGCGGCACCGGAAAATCTGGTCGGCCACGGCGAGATACACCAACCCGGTTGCAAGAAGGAACACGACCAGCATCGCAACGGTCCACGTCAGGTCGCGCCCAAATGGGCGGAAATTCTGGTAGAGAAATGCATGCGGCGCCGGTAGCACCCACAACAGTCCGAGCCATAGCCCCCGGATCAGCAGGGCAATGCCGCCGAATTTCAAGGCCAGGATTCCCCAGTAGCGCATTCGCCTGCTCCCGCTTTCACGGCGCCCCTGCCCAACCGTCGCGCTTGATGAAAACGCAGCGCTGCTCACGGAGGCCCGTACTCGTAGGACACCGCACCCCGGTGAAAGGTTGCACCTCAACGAGCGAGCCCGGCTAGCGCCAGTTCCGAAGCACGAACAGCAGGTTGGCGGGCCTCTCCGCCATCCTGCGCATCAGGTAGGGATACCAGGCCTCTCCGTAAGGCACGTAGATTCTCACCGCATGGCCTTCCCGCGCCAGTTTCCGTTGCGTATCCCGCCGGATCCCGTAGAGCATCTCGAACTCATACCGCTCAGGAGGCAGCTTGAGCCGGGCGATCTCTTCGCGCGCATGCGCCAGCATCCGGTCATCGTGCGAGGCAATGGCTGGCCAGGTTCCTTCTTCAAGTAGCAGCGTCGTGAGCTTCAGGTAATTCTCATCGACCTTTGCTTTCTCCGGCCAAGCAATCGAATGGCCTTCCTGATACGCGCCTTTGCACAGCCGCGCGGGAATGCCTTCCCGGTTCAACTCCCGCACATCGTCTTCCGTGCGATAGAGATACGCTTGCACGGCCACGCGTACATTCCCCCACTGCCGGTGGCATCGCTTCACCAGCGTAAGCGTGCGGTCGACATAAGCGGATGCCTCCATATCCACCTCCACCCGCACACCCCTCTCATGACCCGCCGCCACGATCCGCTCCAAATTTTCCCCGGCCAGCGATTCCGCCGTGTCCAGCCCCAACTGGGTTAACTTCAGCGAAACGCTCACGGGCAGCGCCAGGCTGTGGATCCGGTGGATTGCGTCGACGTATCGCGCCGCCGCTTTTCCCGCCTCGTCTTCCCCGGTTACCTGCTCTCCCAGAGTGTCGAGCGATGCGAGCAGGCCCCCCGATTGCAGCCTTCTCACCGCGGCAATGGCATCGTCCATCGTGTTCCCGGCCACAAATCGCCGGGTGAGCGGGCGGGCCATCGAAGAGTGCTCCACCCAGCGCCGCAGGAGCCGGTTCCCGGATGCGTAAAGGATCGCCGAACGGAGAATCAAGGGCGCCTCCTCTTCCCGGCTTGCGGACCGGAAATCTTCCATCCTTACGAGTATTCAACCTCATTTCACGTTGCGCATCCATCCCCTCTTAGACGCACAAATGGCCGGCCCTGATGGACCGGCCATATTGTTGCATTCAGAAGCGGACCTTCACCGCACCGGCGGGAGGGTCCGGCTGGTGCGGCGCCCTTTGCCGAAGGCAGTTACTTCCGCGTCTTATCCGCCACCAGATCCGGCAGGCTCTTCTTCAGCTTCTCCACCTTCGGCAGCGCGTTGACCACCACGTAACCCTGGTTCGGGTTGTTCCGGGCGAAGTCCTGGTGGTAGCTCTCCGCGGGGTAGAACTTATCGAGCTTCTCCACCGTGGTAACGATCTTCTTGCCGAAGATCCCCGACGCATCCAGTTGCCGGATGTAGGCTTCCGCCACCGCACGTTGTTCGTCCGTCGTATAGAAGATCGCTGACCGGTACTGCCTGCCCCAGTCCGGACCCTGCTTGTTTAACTGGGTTGGATCATGCGCCGCGGCGAAAAACACCTTGAGAAGTTGGCCGTAGCTGATCTTCTTCGGATCGTAGGTAATCTCAATCGATTCCGCGTGGTTCGTCGTGCCCGACGATACCTTCCTGTAATCCGCGTTCGCCTCGCTGTCTCCGGCATAGCCGGAAACCACATTTTTCACCCCCACTACGCGCTCGCAGACAGCCTCGGTACACCAGAAGCAGCCACCCGCGAACACTGCTTTGGCCCTGGTCTGCTGCTTTTCGAGTACCGTATCCACCGCGGGGCCGGGAAACGGCTTCCCCGCTTCCGCCGCCTCGGTAATATTCGTCAACCAACTGAACATCAACACGCCTCCTAAGAGGACAAACTTCCATCTGAATCCAGACATACGCATCCCCCATTCATAGATGCGTCAAACCGGGAAAAAATTCCGGGGGATCGGTCGCCGAACGGCAAAGGCATCCGGGATTGGATACCCCAGCCTGCCCGGATGTGCTCCTAAGCCGATGCCGGGCCGCCCTCATCGCTGAGCACGGCGTGCCGCTTGAGCGCATCGAGCGGGCATACCCGCAACGCCGCCTCGTGCGTCGCCTCGAGCACCACGGGAGGCGCGAAGCCCGCCTCAAACGCCTCCTGCCAGCGCGCCGCGCAGAGGCACCACTTCTGGCCGGCCTTTAATCCCGCAAACCCGAACTCGGGCCGCGGCGTGCTCAGGTCGTTGCCCCGCGACTTTGTAAACTCCAGAAACTCTTCCGTCAGGATCGCGCAGACGGCATGGAGACCTGCGTCCTCATCATTGGTATCGCAGCGCCCGTTCCGGAAGAACCCCGTCACCGGCGCGCTGCAGCAGGTCCCCAACGGCCCTCCCAGCACATTTCGAGCCCGCCCATGGCCATTTGTCGCAATCTTCGGTTGAAAGGTAGACATTGCCTGATTGGATGCGAAAATGCTACTTGGCGCATCAACGGAAGCCAGGGGATCTGCCCTGGCACGGAACCGTGCGGCGCCGGGCCTGGAGCGGATTTATCCTCTCCCCGGCAAACCCAATATATACTGCAAGTGTTCGCTTTCGCTGGGTTGCGTAAGAGTCCGTCCGGCGCCTCCAGCCGTTCCGCTGGGAGATCCGAATAAAGCGAGTTGAGAATACACCATGGATAAATACATTGTGTGCGGGCCACAAGGCTCTGGAAAAGGAACACAGAGCCGGCTCCTGGCGAACGATTTCGACTTTGTTCACATCTCCATCGGAGACATTTTTCGCTGGAACGTCCGCAACCACACCAAGTTGGCCGCAAAAATCCAGAAGATCACCAATACCGGCCTGCTCGTGCCGGACGATATCGTAGCCCAGGTGGTACAAAAGCGCCTTGAGGAGCACGACTGGAATTTCGGCTTTGTACTGGATGGCTTCCCGCGCACCAAGCCTCAAGCGGAATATCTCTTTGAAGCCTACAACGTAGACAGAGTGATCTACCTCGACATCCCCGACGACGTGGTTTACGACCGCGTAATGACACGCGCGCGCCTCGGCGAGGGCGGCGGCTTCACCAAGCGCGTGGATGATGACCCGGAAGTGCTGAAAACACGGCTCACCCAGTATTACGAGAAAACCAAGCCCCTGCTGGATCTGTACGACAAGAAGCAGCTATTGCTCACCATCGACGGAAACCGCCCCATCGAGCAGGTCTACGGCGAAGTGCAGGATCGCCTCGGTCTTACCGCTCGCAAGTTTCCGGAAATGGCGGGAACCCTTTCCGTTTAGATGGCGGCAACGTCATTTCGGCCGGGTTCCGGCCTCGCCTTGTGTTCCATGCCGCGGGCTTTCCTGGCGCTCGAATTCCGATTGCGACGCCTGGAACGTGGGCTTCCGCTGTGACAGAATTCAGTAAGGCAATTTGCTATAGCAAAGGGGATTCCCCATGGACAGACTCTCGCGAATCACAGCGACCACCCGGCGCGCATACATATCGAAGATGTCCGTTGCGGGCCTGGCGCTCCTGGCTGGCGAGAAGCCGCTCCTGCACGGAGCCGCAGAGGCGCCGCTTGAATTCGGCGTGCAACTTTACATGTTGCGGGACTTGCTCGCCAAGGATTTTGAGCGCGGCCTGGAGCAGGTGGCGCAGACCGGCGTGAAACATGTGGAGTTCGCTGGATTCTACGATCGCCCCGCCGCCGGACTGGCGCGGCTGCTTCGCGCCAACGGACTCGTCGCGAGCAGCGCGCATTGTATTCGCGCCGAAATGTCGCAGGATGAACTCAAGGCCATGATCGATTACTGCGGCGAGTTGAAGATGCCCTACATGTGCGCCGCGGCTCCGATCATCCGGCATCTCAAACTTCCGATCACTTCCATGGAGCAAGCGCGCCAAGCGATACGCCAGATCACCCTGGACGACATGCGCGAGTCAGCAGACCGCTTCAACCGCATTTCAGAGAGCATTACCCGCGCCGGAATGCGATTCGCCTATCACACCCATGGCATGGATTTTCGACGCTATGGCGATATTCTGGCGTTCGACGACATGGTCCAGAGAACCGACCCGAAATACGTCTCTTTTCAACTCGATTTCGGTAATGTCGTTGCCGTGAATGAGGATCCCATTGCCTATCTGCGGAAATATCCGACCCGCTTCTGCCTCGGCCATCTCAAGGATTGGACAAGGCGAAACACAGACGATACCGAGATGATTCCCCCGCGGGCGCCGTTTGGCGAGGGAGTGATCGATTGGAAACAGATGCTCCAAGCCGGCAGGCGCGCCGGCATTCAAACCTATTTCATCGAACAGGAAGAGGTGACAGCGCAGAACGCGATCGAGGTTCTTCGCCAGGGCTACCAGTATTTCCGCTCGCTGAAGGACGTTTAGATCTAATCCGAAGCGTTACCCGCCACGCCGAATGCTCCGCGCCCGCTTCCGGTTCCACCGGATGCGGACCAATGGCGGCCTATTGCAGTTGAAAACCGTAAGGCATCAGGGCCTTCACTCCCGGTGTTTCCGCCGCCTTCAGCAGGGGGTTCGCCGATAGCGGCTCGAGCGGCGTTCCCCGCAGCAGCGCTTCCAGGTCCGTCCGGCCCATCGAACTGCTTTCCAGACTCGAAATCATCTCAAAAATGCTCGGCTTGCCTGGATAAACGTAGATCTTCAGTTTGTCCGTCTCCGCAATATTGGCCCGCTTTCTCAGGGCTGCCAGAGCGGCGTCAAAGCCGCCCAGTTCGTCGACCAGACCGCGTTCTTTCGCTTGCGAACCCAGCCAGACGCGGCCCTGCGCGAGCGGGGCGATGTCCTCCACCGGCCGCTTCCGCCCCTCGCTGACGCGCGCCAGGAACGCGGTGTACGTATCGTCGATCAGTGACCGCAACTTCTCCCGGCCGTTTGCGTCGAGCGCCACGTAGTCGGAAAGAAATGCCGAATTGCGGCCCCGGCTGAGCGCATCCTTCGTGATGCCGACCTTATCGTAGAGACCTTTCAGCACCGGCTTTGTAAACACCACGCCAATCGATCCGGTCAATGTCGATGGATACGCGACAATCGGGTCGCCCGACATCGAAATGTAATACCCGCCCGAGGCCGCCGTATCGGACATCGAGATCACCAGGGGCTTCTTCTTGCTCAGCGCGCGCACTTCATGCAGAATTTCGTCGGATGCGATGGCGTCTCCGCCCGGCGAATCCACCCGCAAGATCACGCCTTTGATCGAATCGTTCTTGCCGAGGCTCCGCAAGTCCGAGATTAGCGATTCCGAAGCAATCATCGAGCTCCGCGAGAATGCGTCCGTCTTGCCGCGAATAATGGCTCCCTGTGTCGTCAGAATCGCCACGCTCGCTTCGCCGGTCAACCCCAGCGAGGCAGGGTTCACGTCCCGGTAGTTCCGCACGCTCGTTTCTTTGTAATCCGCCAACTTCAACTCGCTTTTGATCTCGTCCCTGATCTGCTCCTCATACTTCAATCCATCGAGCAGCCCCGCCTTCATCGCCGCCGTGGCGGTAAACGGCCCCTGATCGATAATGGCGGCCATCTCCTCTCTGCTCTTCTTGCGGGACGCCCCCACCGTCGAAAGAAAATCGTTGTAGAGGTCGTCAAGCACCGTCGTCAGCACCTCCCGCGTCTCGGGAGTCATCGACGTTTCGGTGAACTGATCGCCGGCATCCTTGTATTTCCCGGCATGCTCCACCTCTACCGTCACGCCGATCTTGTCGAGCGTGTTCTTGAGGTACATCACTTCGAGCCGCATCCCCTGCATCAGCAGCATATCCTCCGGGCTGGCATACACCTTGTCCGCCGCCGAAGCCATGTAGTAATCCACCATGCGGGGCATCCGCAGGATTGCGTAGACAGGCTTGCCGGAATCCTTCCGGAATTTCTCGATGGAGCCGCGGATCTCCTGCGCGGTCGCCCAGCCCAGGCCCGGCATGACGGGCTCGAATATCACCGCCTTGATGCGTTGATCCACAGCCGCCTTGCGCAACGAACTCCAGATCTCCAGCGTGGTCAATCCGCTCGGCGGTTGGCCGGGAATCGGCAGAGAGAACCCTGCCATCTCTTCCACCGGGCCGCTGACCGTCAGCCGCAGCACCGAACTCTCCGGAACGCTCGGCTCCCGATCCGACAGCCGCGCGAACGCAAACGCAACCACGATGCCCGTGAAGACGGAGAGCACAATCCCAACCAGGAGCCCAACCAGAAACTTCTTCATAAATTCCTTCTAACGCCGTGGCCGCGCGAGCTTCCCCGCGGCGATTTCCCTCGACCGTGCTCTCCGTCCCATGAGCGCCACGCGGCTAGGAGCGCCGCAGTACCGTCGCTCCCTTGATAATCGCCTCGAAGCGCTTGTTTACGTCTGTCAGATACGCCAGGTCTCCTCCGGCAATCTCCAGGGTGATCGGGCCTTTATATCCAACCGCCGCCAGCGAATCGTAGATGGCCGGCCAGTTCAGATCTCCATCGAGCAGATTGACGAACTCGGCCTGCCGGTTCCGGAAGCGGAAATCCTTGAAATGGACTTTCACCATCCGCTTGCCAAGGCTCCGGATCCAATGCTCCGGATACCCGTAAAGCTGCACGTTCCCGACATCGAAATACGCCTGCAGATAAGGAGACTTGAAGCTATCCACGTAGTCCACGAACTCGATCGGGCTCAGCAGGAACTTGTTCCAGACTTCCTCAATCGCGATGATCACCTTGAGTTGCTCGGCCAGTGGCAGCAGTTCGGAAACTTGCCGCTTGGAGCGCTCCATCGCCTGCTCGTATGTGGTTTCGGGGTTCACCACCCCCGGCACCAGAAGCACGGTGTTCGCGCCCCAGGTCTTCGCGTTCCGGAGGCTGGTCTTCATGCCTTCTATCGATTTCTTCACCACTTCCGGATCGCCGCTCGAAAGCGGATAGGCCCAGTGCGCCTGGTTCATCACGCCGTGAATCCGCAGCCCCGTATCTTGCGCGGCCTTGGCCAGGTCCTCCACCACTCGCG
>JADYZL010000435.1 GCA_020853155.1 Bryobacterales bacterium | reverse complement strand
GCCAGCCAGCGTTGGAGTTCGTTGCGTTCGTCCTGTGACAGAACCAGAGGGGCAATGATACGGGGCATGACTGATTATGCATCGCCCACAATTCTCTGTCCAGCTATTTGTGGGACACTACACTAGCCTAACTGCATCCGTGGTTGGTCTGCCCTCGTACATAGATGACTACGCTGGGGACTTGGACATCCTTCCGACCATGCGGTTCACGGGTTACGATACGCTTGGCCCGTTTGGCAATGGGTATCCCACAAATCGCTTTTCGCGGGTCTTCTCGTCGAAAGCCAATATTTCTCACATTTGGGCCAATCACTCTTTTCAGTCGGGATTTGAGACACGACAATTCTTCGACAACATGACGCGAGGTGGGAACACGACCGGAAACTTCGCGTTCGATAACCTGTACACGCGCCGCAACGACGATTCGTTCACTCCGGCACTATCGCTTGGCCATAGTTGGGCAGCCTTTCTGATGGGGCTACCATCCTCAATGACGATTCAATCGAGCGATAGCTATGCTTTACATAGCCCCGCGTACGGCTGGTTTTTGCAGGACAGTATCCACGCAACACCCAAGCTGACGCTGAACCTGGGATTTCGAGCCGAGTATCAGAGTGGCCCAACCGAACGCTTTAACCGCGTCGTCTCCGGCTTCGATACTTCTCTGGTGTTGCCGATTACGGCCGGTGCGGAAGCGGCTTATTCGAAACATCCAATTCCAGAGCTTTCGGCTGCTGATTTTTCGGTTCTAGGAGGATCTCTATATCCGAATTCCGGCGGTGGACGGCAACTTTGGAGTAGCGACTGGATGTGGATGCCGCGGGCTGGTGTGGCCTATCAGTTGGGTTCGCACACAGTTTTGCGCGGAGGCTACGGGATCTACTACGACCCGTTGACGGCGTGGAATGCCACCGTGAATCAGACGGGCTTCTCCCAGGTAACGTCCACGGATGTCACGCACGACTTCGGCCAGACCTGGCTGGCGGGCAATCCAGGCAATGGTATATCCCCTCTGTCGGATCCTTTCCCGGTTCGTTCGGACGGAACGCGATTCGACACACCTTTGCGCGATCAATTGGGATCGATGGCGGTCGCCGGACAGGCGCTTCGCTATAGCTGGCCCGATGCGGTATCGGCACGGCAACATCGCTGGCGCGTCGATCTGCAGCATCAGTTCGGAGCGGATACCTCGGTGACGGTCGGATATGCAGGCTCACGAGCCGATCGAGTCTCGGTTGGTGGCGGATTCGAAGATGGAATCAATTCTGTGCCGAACTTGAACTATTTACCGGAGCAGTATTGGGCAGATGGGATGCAACGAGACAATGCGTTGGCGAGCAACCTGACGACCAACGTGGACAATCCGCTCTACGTCGGCAACTTTCCGGATTTGCAGAATTCGAACCCGTTAGTCTACAGCTACATGGAATCCCAGACGCTGTTTCGCAATCCGAAGATGCAGAAGCAGCAACTGCTTCGGCTTTTCCCGCAAATGGGTGCGCTCAATCCACAGTTGGCAGGCCGGGGAAAGGTGAGAACTCATGAATTGGATGTTTCGTTCCGCCGTCGGCTGGCAAAAGGCTTGAGCCTTAACGTAGCCTACACGATGCTGCGCAATCGCACGGCTGACGTGTTCTTTGACGAGTTCGATTCGGAGCCGACGTTCCGTGAAGGGCAGATTGGGCGCCCCCAGCGATTCGTGGCCGCGAGTATCGTCCAACTTCCATTCGGAAAAGGGCGAGCTATGCTCAATGAAGGTGTTGCCTCCGCACTTCTCGGCGGCTTCCAATTGGGTATCACATATGAGTGGCAACCTGGCGCTCTACTGAATTTTCCCAACCTTTTCTATCAAGGCGACCTCTCGAAGATTGCAAGCGATGATCCCAAGCTCGACCGATGGTTCAATACCGACGGCTTTGTTACCAAATCCAGCGATGCCCCAGCGGCGTATCACCGGCGTGTCTTCCCCGTCTCTGTCAGCGGCGTTCGCGCCGGTACGACTAACCTTTGGAATGCCAATATTCAGCGCGAATTCGGCATCACCGAGCAAGTAAAACTCCAGCTTCGCGTCGAAGCCATGAACCTCGAGAATCGTTCGCTGTGGAGCAGCAGCGGAATCGGAACGTTCCCGCTATCGACGAACTTCGGCAAAGTCGTTTCGCAGGCGCCAACGTACAACCGATTCATGCAGTTCCAGATACGGCTGGCGTTCTAGCCTGTTCTGTTGGGAAACGAACCTAGCGATGGCCCAGGAGCATTCCAGAATTGCCTTGGGCCACCTTTCCATCACCGGCTGGCAAGTGAGTGAATGATGACTCGATGGTTCTTCTTGTGCTGCTTGATTGCATTCTTCCACCAGACCGCTCTACCCGCTCAGCCCGTGTATCTGATACATGATGACGCGGATCCGATGATTGCGCTTGCGGATGGCCTGAACAGAAAAGGCATACGGTCCGTTCTTTGGACCCAGGAACAGGCCATAGAGAGCAAGGACCTGGACGATTCACTTGCGGTGGTGATGTATATCCACCACGAACTCAAATCCGTCACCGAACAGAAGCTGATTCACTACGCCAAGTCAGGCGGTCGCCTCATCGTGCTTCATCATGGGCTCGCTTCGGGTAAGGTGCAAAATCCGAAATGGCTTGACTTCCTTGGCGTGAGACTTTTTCCGAATAGCACGTCAAGGTTTCCATGGCGCGTTCTTCGAGGGAAGTATCAGCTCATCAACCTGAAGCCTTTTCACTATGTCACTTCGCATGACGTCGTCTATCCGGCCACGGTCCCCTATGTTCCCTCGGACACGCCATCCGTTGAACAGAACCTCCCGGCCATCGAGTTTCCACAGACGGAGATATTTCTAAATCAAGTGTTCGCTGATGCTCGCGAGAAAACGGTTTTGTTCGGATTTCGGACAGAGATAGCGGGTACGATCTATATGCAAGACCGTGGCGGCTGGATGATGAAGGCGGGAAAGGGCTGGGTCTTTTACTTTCAGCCTGGCCACTGGCCTCGCGATTTTGAGAATCAAGCGTATATCCAGATTCTCGCCAATGCCATTCAGTGGCAGCAGTAGCAGTTAATTGCTTGCTTTCCGAACTTGCTAAATATCTTTCGAATGCTTACTGGCCATGTCTCTCACGCCAATGTTTCGCGTTCAAGCGCTCTTCCTGCTGCTGGCCGGCGTTGCGCCGGCCCAAGGCCCGGGTGACTGGCCGGTTGTTGGTCACGATCCGGGCGGCACGCGATATTCGCCTCTCCTCCAGATCAATACGCAAAATGTCTCAAAGTTGCGTCACGCCTGGACCTTCCACAGCGGTGCTCCCGGATCAGAAGCCACGCCGCTGGTCATAGATGGCCGCATGTACCTTGCGCAGCCGAACGGAGTTTTTGCATTAGAGTCCGAAAGCGGAAAGCTCATCTGGAAGTTATCCGCTCCGGGCGCGGCGATTCGAGGTTTAGCATACTGGCCTGGAGACCAGCGAAGCTCCCCAAGGCTGTTCGTTGGCATCCTCGACAAGCTCGTCGCCATTGATGCGTCAACCGGCGTCCGCGCGCGCGAATTCGGCGTGGCTGGCGAAGTAAATCTCAAGAAAGGCGTACTGGGTGACTTGCATGACGGACGTTTCCTCCTGAATTCGCCACCAGCAATCTATAAGAACATTGTGATCACCGGCGGCGCAAACGGAGAAGGCTCACCCAGTTTGGGAACCTACGGTGACATCCGCGCCTGGAATGCACGCACCGGCGATCTCGTCTGGACCTTCCATACAGTTCCCCGCGAAGGCGAACCGGGAAACGAGACATGGCCGCGAGGTGGCTGGAGGAATCGTTCAGGTACGAACACATGGGGATTCTTTACAGTTGATACAGAGCGTGGTCTGCTCTTCGCGCCCACTGGTTCACCCACGAGCGATGACTATGGAGCCGACCGCCACGGCGATAATTTGTATGGAAACTCCCTTCTGGCTCTGGAGGCGTCAACGGGAAGACTACGGTGGTACCGGCAGCTTGTTCATCATGATCTCTGGGACTACGATCTGGCAGCCGCCCCGGCATTGATCGAGATTGCGAAAGACGGTCGAAAGATTCCTGCAGTGGCTCAGATGACCAAGATGGGTCTGCTGTTTCTTTTTAATCGAGTTACGGGAGAGCCCCTGTTCGGCTTGGAGGAACGCACCGTCCCGAAGAGTCCGGTTCCCGGTGAGATAGCATCTCCAACGCAGCCGTTCCCGCTAAAGCCCGTCCAGCTTGGCCGCACGAGTTTCCAGTACAAGGACCTCTACAATCTAACGCCGGAGCATGCCAAGTTTTGCAGAGAGCTTATCGAGAGAAACAAGATAGTGGGCGGGAACACCTACACACCCATGCCACTGGCCGGAAACCTGCTAGTCTTTCCCGGAACGCTTGGTGGCGGGAACTGGGGTGGCGTTTCGTTTGATCCCGAACTGGGCTATCTGTTCATCAATGTGATGAACCTCGGGCTCTTCGGGCATATGGAAGCTAGGCAAGATTCTCAAACCGGTGCAACGGTAGACTACGTGCGCAAGGCGGAGACGCCTGTAGGTAAGTTTTGGGATCCCAAAAGCAGGATTCCCTGCACGAACCCACCATTCGGAGAACTGATTGCGATTCGAAGCAACACTGGAGACATCGCCTGGAGTATCCCTCTTGGCACTGTTCCGGCACTCGAAAACGAGGGCGCGAGAAATACGGGGGCTCTGAACCTCGGCGGCAGTATCGCGACAGCCGGCGGCTTGGTCTTCATCGCCGCAACGAATGATCGCAGCTTCCGAGCATACGAGTCAAAATCGGGCCGTCTTCTTTGGGAACATCCGTTAGACGCCAATGGTCACGCCGTCCCAATCACTTACCTCGGCAGAAACGGCACCCAGTACGTGGCAGTCATGGCTGGAGGGGGCGGCGGGTTCTTCGGATCGCCACTCAGCGACAGCCTGATGGCGTTTGCCCTCGAGAACCGCATTCCGCCGACAAACCCTGAGCCAATCTCGGCGGACAGAAGCACTCGTGTTTCCGAGCGATCGACATCACACGTCATTCGACCCGGAAGGTCGCGGAAAGCTCCAAATAGAGCCGCGATAGATCTTGTGACGCGAAAGTGCGGCCAACAATGCCACGGCCTGGACATCGTGACGAGCCAACGATTGAGCAAATCTGAATGGCAAACCACTGTGGCGGCCATGGTCGCACGCGGGATGGTTGGGACCCGCGAGGAGATACAACTCGTCGTCGAGTATCTTTCAAAAGAGTTTGGCCCTCGAAGTCTGAAGTAACGTACCTGCTCTCTGTTTCTGTACGAACAATAACCGGACGTTAGCACTACTGCTCTCCGCTAAGCTGCACAGGCTTGCGGAACCCGGACGGCGGAGCAAGGCTGTGCAAAGTCGCTCGGCGTCCCGTACCCCAGGCTGCTGTGGGGCCTCTCTTCGTTGTAGTGATTCCTCTAGCCCCTTGTCGGTGAGCTCCGCTCGATCTATTCTGCCCTTGGCCATCCGTTTCCGGCTCCTTTCGTGGAAAGTGATAATCTGGGCACACATTCCCACCTGGAATCGATCTCGAACCGAAAGAGGGCTCACGATTAAATACACACGCCGAGAACTTGGTGCGCTCATCCTGGCAGGTATTGTTCCGATACGGCTCCTGGCGAAGCCCAACTCGAAGTTCGGCGGCGTTCAGGTTGGGATCAATGCGCCCTATAGTTTCGGTAATATGTCCGAGGGCGTCGATTCGATTCTGAAGGACCTTCTGGATCTAAATCTGAGCGCCGTCGAGTTGCGATCCCAGCCGATCGAGCAATCGTTTGGCGCTCCCAAGCTCGTCCGCGCTGGCAGGAATGCCTCTCCGGAACAACAGGAACAGGCGAAGGCTTCTCTCGACGCTCTTCGTAAGTGGTGCTTGAGCCAGCCCATCGAAAGCTTCAAGCCGTTCCGCGGGAAGTGGAACGATGCCGGAGTGGCCCTTCAGATCATCAAGTTCGACGCCGTGGATTCGATGAGCGACGACGAGGTGGGCTACGCCTTTTCCCTTGCGCGAGCGATGGGAGCGGATGCGATTTCGTGCGAGATCCCATTGAGCAGAACCAAGTGGCTGGGCGAGCTCGCCACGTCCCACAAGTTCCGCGTGGGCTATCACGGCCATGCGGCGATCCATAATCCGGAGGCCTTTGTCGCTCCCGCGAGTTGGGAGAAGGCGATGACGTATTCCAAGTTCAACTGCATCAACCTCGACATCGGCCATTTTGTCGCGGGGATTAGTACGTCGCCGATTCCCTTCATGAAGAAACACGCGGATCGGATCACCCATGTCCACATCAAGGACCGAAAGATTCATGAAGGCCCGAACACAGTCTGGGGCGAGGGCGACACGCCGATCCGCGAAGTGCTGCAATTGATGAAGCGGGAGAAATATCCTTTCCAGGCAACCATCGAATTCGAGTACAAAGTGCCGGAAGGTAGCACGCGCATGAAGGAAATTGCCCGCTGCGTGGAGTAATGCCGGGAAGCTCTGGCATCGTAACGGGAACATTGGCGAGCATTCCCCGAAGGTTACTCACTTGAAAATAGTCACAACCTATTGATTCTTCAGGTGGCCCATTGTTCGGCTAATTTTCATGATCGGGGGTGAACCCACGGTTCATGGGCCAGTGCTGTCACCGAATTCCCGCCTGGGGTTTGCGCCTACCCGGTGGCTGAAATCGCCTTTTCGATCTGCCCTTCGACCACCCTGCGAATTGCCGCAGGGAGCAGGTCTTTGTACGGCAGGCCGTCCCAAGCACGCTTCGTGCGCTCTACCGTTTCAAGAACTATTCTCCATACCGGGTCCATCGGCATGCGCGCCGTATCGGTAAAGCGGCGCACCTGGCCAAGCGTGATCCCGTCCAGGCTCTTGGTGGCCCCGAACGAGAGCGCGAGGATGTCGCCGGGAATATACGGCAGCGTGGAGACAAAATCGTAGGCTGGGGAGAGTACCGGCGTCCGGCCATCGGGATACAACAACGACCAGTTCTTGAGGTGCATGTCGGCGTTGCCGATCAGTACCGAGAACACAAGGCGGCGCACGAACTCATAGGCACCGACATCGCCGGTTTCCGCCCACAGGACAGCGGCGATACTCGCGTAGCTGCGCGAGCCGTACTTGCCGTCCGGGAACAGGCCGAACACCTGCGCGAAATCCTCCATGTGAATACGGCGGCCACCGGCAGCGCGGTCGAACCGCTGGACGGCCAGCGCATGCCCCTCCATGCGCGCCGCATCGGGCGGCAGGCCCTGGATGCCGGCAACGCGCACCAGTTGGATCGCCGGAACCGCGATCCCAATGGCCCGCGCCAGCTCCAGCATGACGTATTCGTTTTCGGGGACGGCGGGAAACTGCGTGGACGGCAGCTTGACGATCCAAGAGCCTCCGATTCCCTGCGCCGGGATCGTCAGCCCCCCGGTCGCTTCCATCACGGCGGAGAACTTCAGTTGCACCCCCGCAAGTGAAAAACGCAGCACGCCCTTTTGTTGCTGATCCTCACGATGCTCGTCATCATGCTGGTCATGACCGTCATCCTGATTGCCGCCATCCATCGGTTTCACAACCACTGCGCCGGCAAGATCGGCTCCCAGCACAGCCATCAGGTAAAATTCGCGCTCTTTCTTGACCCCGGCTTTTTCCGCGAGGTAGCCCCGCAGATGCCCTTCCGGCAGCAGATTCGAGAAGAACGGCGGCAGGCGGCGGCCCACGGGCCGCACAGCCGTGACCAGCCCGCCCGCCTGTCCCTTGTAAGAGAGGCTCAGCGCCGGGCGGTTTGGATCGTCGATGTAATCCTGCTCGAAGGCAAAGATGTGGCGGTCGCCCGCCAGCCGGTTGATGACCCCGATCCGCCGGTCCTGCAAATAGACGCCGAGCGCATTGACCTTTTCCAACTCAGGAGTCACGGCGGTCCTCCGGGTCATCGGTCGCATATAAAGGACGCTCTCCCTCATCGGCTGTACCGGAATCGGGGTGGCGCTGGTCTCGGACCAACGACTGGACGACAGGGACAAGAGATCGTGGAACCAGCAACAGGTCGTAATCCAGAACCCGAACAAGGTCCAGCAGGGTGTTGAAACGAGGGACGACTTTGCCGGTCTCGATGCCGGAGATATGGACCTGCGGAAGGCCCACCTTGCTGCCCAGCTCCCGCTGGCTCCAGCCGCGCGCCTGCCTCGCCGCGATCAGATCGCGGATCAGATCCACAGGAAGGCCGGTCAGACGGGTGCTCTTGACATGCGAAGGCATATTAATCCCTGCCAATGACATAGTATGGCATGTCGAATGGACCTGTCAATATGTTATGCTATATTACATTAGATTCTTGATATAGTCTTATATGTCAACCCCTAGCAAAGCCGTCCGGTATCCGCTTTGGGACTGGGCAACCCGTTCCACTCCCGCAGACGGCTGATTCTACCGGGATAGAAAACGGTTTAGAGTTTCTCAATCTGACGGGCTGATAGGTATCTGCCAAGGGGAGACGGAGGTCCCCCGTGTCCTCCCGTCGGCAGAACGTGTGTGAGATCGAAGCAACGCTCGCGTCACCGCTTGGCCGGGACCGATGTTTAGCCTGACTGGCCCGGGCCTCGATAGCTGTCCACCGCCTGCACGCCCAGGTACGAGATTCGGCGGGGCGTGGGGTCCAGCGCGAATCAGAGATTCAATTGCGGTCACGCCCCGTGGCATTCGCGGTCTCGCTCCTCCGCGCACAGCTTCACGCTCTTCGTGCCCGGAGCGGCTTTGGGCCAAAGGAATCGCCCTTTCTCCAGCCGCTTGGCGCAGACCCACAGCCCGCTCGCATCCCAGAACAACAACTTCAAGCGCGTGCGCGAGGCGCTCGCGAACAGAAACAGATACCCGCTCAAGGGATCGCACAGCAACTCATCCCGCACCAGGCCGCAGAGCCCCTCGAAGCCCGTGCGCATATCGGTCGCGCCCGTGGCCACATAGACCTTCGTCGCCGGACCCAGCGCGAACATCTAAGCCCGCTCTCCGCGCGCATTCTCTTCGAGCACAGCCAGCACCTCGAGAAGCAATCCGGCATCGAAGCCGCGCTCGACTTCCAGCGCACGGCCGTTAGCCAGGCGAATGCGAAGGCCGGTGGGGGCGGCATGCGCACTCGCCCGGGAAACTGCCTCTTCGGGCGCCGCGATCTCAACCGGAAGAATGCGGCTCGGCGCAAAAGCGGTCGGCAGGGAGCCATTGCGTTCCCGCCGCACATAGCAGTCGAGCTTGGAAACCGAGATCCCGGAACGCGCGGCGAAGTACTTCCGCGTCATCCCGCTCGCCAGGTAGCGCTTCACCAGTTGCTCGCCATAATCCAGGGAAGAGATTGAATCGCTCATTCCCCCAGATCAACACGCCTCCCCGGCGGCTTCAAGAATGCGGTTGTTCTGACGCTTACGCTCGAACGAGTCCTCAAGCCACAAAAGTGTGATCGCAAGCCGAAGCACTCTGACAAAGGCACCGAGGCGGACTGTGCCTCGGTCAGTGGGCTTGCCATCAGCGCGGAAAAAGGATAGCCTGATACCGAATTTCGGAATTTAAGAGCGGCTGATGGAGAGTTGAGGTTCGCAGCAGTTGGGTGCGGCTGAATGGCGGACGCGGCGCAGCCTATGACCGGCTCGCGGCATGCTCCGCGAGGTTTCCGCCATCTCCGCTAGGGTATACTGCGTACCCCGAGAGAGTACGGGCATACGGTTGTTTCGGAGGTATCCTCGTATATACCTAGTTCGGCGAGTCTCGACGCCGATAGAGATGACATGAGATTTCTTGCACTCCTCTTTTGTTTGGCCTTCTCCGCGAGCGGGGCGATGCTGGCCGGCAACGTGAACGTTAACGGCGTAGCCAATTGCAATTCGCCGGGGCAGAATTGCCAGGGAACGACGGTCGGCCCGCAGTTCACCATCACCGATTCGTGGTTGATCACGCAAATCGAGATTTTCCAAAACGATGGCACGAATAACACGGGCGCCACGCCTGGGCCGATTGGATTTATCAACGTCGTGACCGACGAGGTGTCTTCGTGGGCGGCGGATCCGTCGTCGACGGATATCCATTGGGTGGCTTTTCCAAACGCTGTGCTTCCGGCGGGCACTTACCGGGTATGGAATTCCGACCCGGCAGGCTGGTCCTACAACGGCGCTACCGGATTCGCGGACGCAGACAACCTCCAGCACATCGGAATGGCGGTCGCATACGGCAACCTCGCCCCCAGCCCCGTCCCGGAACCATCTTCTCTGACGCTGGTTGGCGTGGGCGGCGTTCTGGTGCTGGCTGCTCGCAGACGGAGGAAAGCATAACCCGCTGCCGGCAAGCCCGTGAACTCGCAACGCGGATTGTGGGTGTTGCCGGGAAACCAAGGTACGCTCACATCTAGCTCTGCCGTGAGAAGAGCGGGATCGATGTGGTGCGGATCCTCCAGGACGCCTCTGATTTCAACCCGCATCCCGCGCCGGTATTCAAGCATGGCCGATCGCTGGGCGGCTTGCCTGCACTCCAAATTCACGGGGCGCATTGCTTAAATCGGCCTAGAATGGAAATGGCGATGCGATTGCTCATCCAGCTACAGGAAGGCATTCCGGCGATGGCTAGCCGCGCGGCTCCCCCACCGTTGCCGGAAGCCGTGCGGCGCTTGCTGGACGATGCGGGGGCGACGCATGTACGCGCGTCTCATCCGGAATTGGTGGGTTTGATTACGGCGGAGGTTCCGGACGGCGCGGGCGTTGGCGAGTTGGTCGCGCGGCTCCGGGCGTTGCCGGAAGTGCGCTACGCGGAATTGGATTCGTTCAGCACCACTTTATAGGCGCTCACCCCCACGAATCAGCCCAAAGGCGGGATGAGGAGCGTTGATGCGGGCGTGAGGTAGGCCGATGGCAAGGAAGCGATAGGCATGCGCTCCACCCGCGCATTGCCGCGGGGATCGAAGGGCGCTTCGTAGAGGGTCGCCAGATGGGCCGTACCGTAGATGCGCGCCAGTGCATCCACCAGGATGGGGAAGGAACTGAGGTCGTAGCCCGCGGATTCGTAGGTCCAATTACCAATGGTACCGACCTGCCAGAGCAGGAGATACGCGGAGGGGTCTACGGGCGGAAGATGCAGCAGGAAACTGGTGGCCTCGTATGCCTGGCAGCCCTCGCCGGGATCGATGCCGAGGTCCGCGTAGAGGCAATCCGCCGCGGAGATCCCCGGCAGCATTCTCGCTGGGAATCCCGCCGCGCGGGCGCGCCGCACGGATTCGTGCGAAGGGTAGGTGAACACGCCGGGGTGCCCGTAGAACGCCGCCACGGTGCGCTTTCCCTTCTCGAGTTCGGCCATCACTTCGAGGATCATCGCCTCGTAGGTATGGCTGCGCTCCAGGCCATCGGCATACAGGTCCGTCATCGTTTTCGCGTTTGGATTGATGGCAAGGAGCGCCTCTTCCTGAATGGGCTCTCCGATCACGTGAAGCAGCGCTTCGGCCCCGGCCATGGCGGCGACGGCTTCGAGTGTCAACTGCGAAACGGCGCGGATGCCCGTTCCCACCACGGTGAGCGACGGCGTGGGAACGGGCAGCGGCTGGACGGCATCCATGAGCCGCACAATGGACGACGCGGCCCCCGTCAACTCAGATGCGTACTTCATCGGCGAAACCCCTTTCCCTTCCGCGCAAAGACTTGCCGCTATCCGGCGTAGGCGCGCCAGGGGACCTTACGGCCCGCATCGGGGTGCCTGCGCGTGTCGTGGACTTCCAAGCTGCCGTCCTTTCCGCGCGTGGCCCAAATGTGATGAGAGCCCTGGAGCGAGGCGGGCACGTTGTGGAAGCCCACCTCCAACACTTCGCCCCCGGCAAAATCCCGCGCATTCGAGACGGGAAAGAGAAACTGGCCCCAGTGCATCGCGGGCGTGCCCGGCGCGTTGGAGAGAGGTTCTTCGCCGGGCATCCGTGCTTCAAACCATGCGGCGAAGCCGTTCACGCCGGCGCCGGTGAGCCGGAATGAGAGCTCGGCCGCGTATGGGGAGTGTGCTTCTTCGGCGGGCATCGACGCGCAATCGGAAACCCAGAGCGGCGCGGGCTCCGCGCGGAGAGCGTCCACGGAAACCGGCTCCTTCAGCCACACGGCCTCATGCGGAGAATAGGGCGCGAGCGCGCTCAAATCCAACCCATACGGACGCTGCCGGAATTCCAGCGCCTGCTCCGCCGCCGGATGCTGCACCGGGGCAAGAAACGCCGTCACGACGGCAGGGATCATCGCGCCTCCCGGCTTCAGGCAGCGGTCCCTTGCGAGAAGCACCGGGGCGAGCATGTTCTCATCCACCCCGTATACGCCCAGCCACTCGGAGATGAGGACATCCACCTGCTCCGGAATCCGGACGTTCTCCATATCCATGGGGAGCACTTGAATCACGTCGCCGAAGCCGTTCTCCGCGATCAACCTTCGCGCCAACCGGGCCGCCTCCGGCGCGCGCTCCACCGCATAAACGCGAGCGGCGCCGACCTGCGCGGCGATGAGGCTGAGGATGCCCGAACCCGCGCCCACATCGAGCACGACATCTCCCTTCTTAACGGTGGACCGAATGGATCGCTCGAAGGAAAGAGTTCTCACTCTGTCGCCCACCATCAGGCGATGAACATCCAGATCATTATAAGAGAACACGCATCAGCTCCAGGTTCTTCTTACTTAACATGGAATACAGAATGGAACAAGACCGTACTTTGTTAACTTCGGACATTATTCCACAACGTGCTAATTTATTAACCTTGTATGCAAGTTACAAGTCTTTCCACATTGACCTCGCTTCATCGCCTGCTCTACATTCATGAAACTGCAAGGGACGCCTACGGTGGCGCTCCCGCCCGGGAACGGCTTCCGGGTGCAATTGTTAAATTGCGATCAGAATACAGGCGTAGATTATCGATGAGTGGAATTATCATTGATATGGAGGTGACTGAGGTATAGAATCTCCGTAAGAGCGAGACTGCTAAGCCATCTGGATTCTCTATTCAGATCTCGCTAGCGTCCTGGGTTAATCATTGAATGCCTGGGTTCCCGATGTGTATATACAGGGAGTCTCACTATGCCTAAAGCCAAGCCTACCGGCGCCTCCTCCCGTCACGAAGAGCAGGAATCCCCCTATTCCGGAGACTTCACCCTTCAAAATGACGCCGCTCCGTCGTTGCTAAAACCCGGCGACGACAACATCGTGAAAGGCGAGGTTCTACTGAAACTCGCCCGCGAGGCAAGCAAGTCCGTGCGATCAAGCATTCCGTCGGGTCCACTGGGCACCCGCATGGTTGGCGTGCCTGGCGGTTTCGGCATTGCCTCGATCGATAAGGTGCTGGAACGATTCGGCGCACAAACCGTCGTTAAGCTGCATCAGCCGGCTTCGCCCGTGACGGCGGCCGCCGAGGATGAAGTTCTGGAGGGAACGTACCGCATTCGGCTCAGCGCCGATGCCGATATCGCGGCGGCGGTGGAAGCGCTCTCCCGGAGCAGCTCCGTCGAAACGGTCGAAGCCAACCGGTGGAGAGAGGCGACCGTCACGCCCAACGACCCCGGCTTCACGCAGCAATGGGGGCTGCCCCAGATCAACTGTCCAGCGGCTTGGGATCTCTCGACGGGCGCTTCCTCGATCGTCGTCGCGGTGGTCGATACCGGCGTGGACCTCGACCATCCCGAACTCGCACCGCTCCTTCTTCCGGGACAGGATCTGGTGGATCTGGCCGGGTCTTCCCCGCCCCCCGGAACCCGCTTTGAGGGCGATTGGATGGGGCGCGACGCGGAGCCGCAAGACGAGGTAGGCCATGGAACCCACGTGGCGGGCACCATCGCCTGTCTCTCGAACAATGCGTTCGGCGTGGCCGGGGTCACCTGGCGCTGCTCGATTCTTCCCGTGAAGGTGCTGACGCGCGTGGTGCAGATCGCGCCGCCGAATCGCGTGAGCGGCGTGGGGAGCGCGGCGGATATCGCCGCTGGGATCCGCTGGGCGGTGGACCACGGCGCGCGCGTGCTGAACATGAGCCTGGGCGGCTATGGCGATACGTTCGTCGAACGCGACGCCGTGGCGTATGCCGTCTCGAAAGGCGTGGTGGTTGTGGCCGCGATGGGGAACGACAACACGAGCCAGCCATCGTTCCCGGCATCCTATCCTGGCGTCATCGCGGTAGGCGCGGTGGACCAGAGCAATAAACGCGCGGTTTTCTCCAACTTCGGCCCACATATCGCCGTGTCGGCGCCGGGCGTCGACATCTACTCCACCGTATGGAACGACGGGTTCGACACCAAGAGCGGAACGTCGATGGCATCGCCCCATGTCGCGGGCGTCGCCGCCCTCACGCTTTCCGTGAACCCGGCGCTCACCGCCGAGGAGGTGCGAAAGACACTCGTAGAAACAGCCGTACCCTTGCGCGACGATCCCGCGGACCCGGTTCCCAACGACCGCTATGGAGCCGGACTGGTGGATGCCGCCGCCGCACTTCATCGCGTTCTACCCAACCCAGCTTTAACGAATCCAACCGTTACGAGGCCCACTATGGCTACTTTCCCGACACTACCGACACTACCGACATTGCCAACGCGACCGACGTTTCCGACTTTGCCGACAAGACCCACGCTCACGTTCCCAACCCGGCCCACGCTGCCAACGTTCCCCACCCGGCCAACGTTTCCAACGCGGCCTACGCTGACTCGACCCACTTTGCCAACGAGGCCGACACGGCCGACGTTCCCCACGTTTCCAACCCGGCCCACTCTGCCGACATTCCCCACGAGGCCCACGCTGCCCACCCGGCCCACCTGGCCGACCAGGCCGACGCGGCCGACCTTGCCCACGTTTCCGACGAGGCCCACGCTGCCAACCCGGCCCACTCTGCCGACAAGGCCCACGTTGCCCACCCGGCCCACATGGCCGACCAGGCCGACGCGGCCGACCTTGCCCACGTTTCCGACGAGGCCCACGCTGCCAACCCGGCCCACTCTGCCGACAAGGCCCACGTTACCCACCCGGCCCACATGGCCGACCAGGCCGACGCGCCCGACACTGCCGACATTCCCGACCCGGCCCACGATCACGCAGCCCACGCTTACGATTCCGACACGGCCGACGTTCCCAACCATCGTTACGCGACCGACGCTGCCAACGATCGTCACCCGGCCGACACTGCCGGGCACCATCGTGCCGCAGACACTTGGCCCGCGTCCCGGCCCGATCTTCCAACCGTCGCCCGCCGCCACGGGGTACGAAGGCTACTATGACCCTTACGGCACCACCGGCTACGAGGGGTATTACGACCCGTATGCCGCCTCCGGCTACGAGGGGTATGAAGATCCCTACGGGACCTCGGGCTACGAGGGATACTACGACCCGTATGCCGCCTCCGGCTACGAAGGCTACGAAGACCCCTACGCCGAGACCGGCTACGAAGGGTACGAAGCCTACGAGGGAAGCGGATACGAGGGGTACGGCGACCCCTATGCGGAGGGCTATTACGATCCTTACGCGGAAGCGGGTTACGAGAGCTACGAAGACCCCTACGCCGCCTACTACGACCCCTACGGCGAGCAGGCGGGCTATGACGAATACGGAGGGTATGATGCCTATGCAGATCCCTATGCGGCCTACTACGACCCCTACGGATACGCCTAGGCTCCGGCCGTGATGAACCGGGACTCAGCGAGGACGCTCGAATTCCTATATCGGCGGGGCTTGCTCAGCTCCGCCGATCTGGAGTTCGGGCGACCCACTGTGGGCGAAACTTCCATCTCCCACCGTTCTTTCCTCGTCTCCGTGCAAGGGAGGCCGCGCTGGTTTGTAAAGAGCGGAGACCCCGCGCGGAGCCACGGGCGGGATCTCGGCATGGAAAGCGCCGTACACCGATTGGCTGCCCGGCACCCGCCGCTCGCCGAGGTCATCCCCCGCTGCCGCCTCATTCGCGCGGATGGAAACCTCCTCGTGATGGAGGCCGTTTCCGGTGAGCACATCGCTCCTCCGCTCTCCGTGAACGGCCATGCAGATCAGGACCAGGAAGGCGCGCTCCGCGCGTACGGCGCGGCGGTGGGGCGGGTTCACCTTACGATGCCCCCGCGCTTTGGAGGAGCGCCGTGGATGCTCTCCGCGCTGCTGCCGCAATGGGGGACTTACTCCTGGTTGCCGCCCTCCTGCGGCGCATTCCTTCGGCGGCTGGCCGCGGTGCGCGAAATTCGGGCCGTGTTTGATCGCACGCGAGCGCAATGGCTGCCTGGCCGCCTCGTTCACGGCGACCTCCGCTGGGCGAACGCGATCTTCGATGCCGGGCATTCCCCACCGCGCGTGTGGCTGGTCGATTGGGAACTCGCCACATCGGGAGATCCCGCGTGGGACCTGGGCTCCGTAATCGCCGACGTTGCGGTTTCGAACGCCTTTGACAACCGCGATGGCGCGGATTGGAAGCGAACGCTCGCGCTATGCCGGCCCTTCTTCGCGGCCTACCATGGCGCGGTGCGGCCAGCGCCGCAGGAGTGGCAAAGCCGCATGGAGCGGAGCTTGCGCTACGCCGGTATCCGGCTCGTGCAATCCGTGATTGAGATCGGCCACGATTCGGAGCCCGCCCTTCTTCAAGCGGAGCAAATGCTCCTGCCGGCGATGCATGCATTTCTCTTTGAGGCGGCGGCGCCACCCGATCTTATCCACCGCCCCGAAGCGTTTGAGGCACAAGCATGAGCGCATCGCCTGGGGATTCCCCCGCCCTGCCGGACCACGTGCGGGACGACCTCTTGGACGCCCTTCGGCGGGTTCACGCGCGGGATGGCTGGCTGTGCGTGGACGGCATTCCCGTGACTCCCGCCGGCTCACAACCGGACGCACTCCAGCATGCCCAGCCCGCCCTCGCCGCGGCGCTCTATACCCGTTGGTTCGCGGCATGGTCTCCGCCGGGAGAAGCGGATGGCTCGCGGCTTGCGGACGGGCGGTTCTTTGCGTCGTTGCGCGCGGCGCATGCAGACGCCAGATGCTTTGAACCAGGATGGGTGGCGGCTGGGGCCGCTTCCCCTCATGTCATCGTGGCGGCGCGGGGCGGCGAAACGCTCCCGATGGAGGCTACCGAGTGCCTCAATCTACGCCGTCCGGGAGACGCCATCCGCCGGGGGGATGCCAT
>JADYZL010000434.1 GCA_020853155.1 Bryobacterales bacterium | reverse complement strand
TAGCTGGAGTTCCAGAGGAATTCCACATGCCAAATGGAATGAAATGAGGGGCTTAGGGAAAGACGCGGCAAAGAGGAAGAAATCGGACTGTGGATTTTGCACACGGTTCGCGATGTGGCACTCGCTATGCCACAACCAATCGGTGGTTTGGTACTTTGGCGTGGATCTGAGAAAAATCGATCAGAAATTGGATTTTGCCCGGCCTGCGGCTTCTCTGTGCGGGGACGTGCGGCCTTGAGCGAGAATCTCTTGGAGGACGCTTTGCAGGTCGGCATCGGCCCGGGTGGACGAGCCCCAAACGATTCACCATCGAAACCTGGTTTTCCCATTGAGCTTACGGAGTATTTGTCACACACTGAAATAACCGGAACGTCAGGCAGTCTTCGTGCCTGAGTTAGCAAGGCCGGACAGAGAAGCGGGCATGCAGCAACGGATTCTTTCCCCAATACTCCTTGTTTTCCTAGGGTTGCTGTGGCTCGCAGGGCATTCAGACGCCCAGATCAAAGTGGGGTTTCTCTCTCCCCTGACGAAAACCCACCTCACCGGCGGGGTTACGAGCCAGCCACACTGGACGTTTTCTACAGCGACTGGAGAAACGGAATCCGTGCAATTGGCAGTGTCCGCCGCCGAAGGAAGCGGCGATCACCTGGTTTCCGTGGAAGCCGTGCTCCCAAAGAACGCTCCGTTCCAAGTGGAGCTGAGCCTGGTGGGGTTCATCGAGACCGTGGCGAAAGATCGCAGGCCCTGGGAGAAAGAGGAAGGGGTTGGCTATGTCGGCTGGTGGCCGGACCCATTGCTCCCCAACCGGCCCTTCCCACTGGCCGCCGGGGAAACACAGCCGGTCTGGGTGAACGTCATTACGCCCCGGGGAGCCGCGCCTGGAAACTACTCCTTCCGGCTGAAGATTCGCTCCGGCGGCAAGACTCAGGAAGCCGGATGTAGGGTGGCGATCTGGCCCGCGGAGGTCCCTCAGAAGCAATACTTCCGGAACGCGGCATTCCTTCCCCCGGGCAACTTGAGCGCGTATTACCAGCCGGAGGGCGGCATTGAGGGCGATGCGTTCTTTTCGCTTTACAAGCGGTGGGTGCGGAAAGCATTTTCGCAGCATCTGGGGCCGACCTTCGACATGATGATGGGCTGGAATGGCATCGCCGTGCGCACGCCCGCAACCGCCGGTCCGCTCGGCCCCACGGCGGAGATGCTCTCCGATGCGGCAGGCGGCGCGCTGGTATGGCCGGTGCTCCGCTCGAATGGAACGTATGATTTCCGCCGCGTAGACGAGCTTGGCGAGATCGGGCGGGAGTATGGCATGCGGCAGTTTGCGATCGCCATCTTTGACCGCGAGCGATCCTACAGCCAGATGCCGGAAGAGGAGCGAGAGCGAATGAGCGCGCTCCTCAAGGCGTATGCCGGGCATCTGCGCGAACAGGGCCGGCTACAGGAAGCCTATGTCTATAACGTCGATGAGCCGCCCCGGGAGCAGTGGGACACGGTGAAGGAGAACTTTCGATTCGTGAAGAGCGTGGAGCCGGATCTCAACACGTGGCTTTGTCTGAACCAGCCGGACGCGGTGAAAGCGCTTTCGCCTTTCACGGACATCCTGGACGTCTACATTCGGCAGTACGATTCCTCGCACGCCGAAGAGGCGCGACGGGCGGGCAAGCAGGTCATCTGGGCCGTGTGCGTGTGGCCGCACGAGCATCCGAATCTCTTTATTGAATACCCCGGCGCGGACGCCCGGGCGATCGGCTGGCTCACCTACCGCTATGGCATCACCGGGTTTGAGTATTGGGGCCTCAACCAATGGGGAGACAATGTGCGGAATCGCGACTGGGCGAATTTCAAGACGGGTGATACCCGCACGCGCTGGAAGCGCACAAAGTGGCCCTGGGGCGATGGGTGGCTGCTCTACCCCGGCCCGGAGGGAGAGCCACTGAGTTCGGTGAGATTTGAGAATCTGCGCGACGGTTTTGAGGAAGCGGAACTGCTGCACGTGCTGGCGGAGCGGGGCGCGAAGGCGCAGGCCGACGCCTTGGCGCGGCGGATGGCTCCCTCGATTGAGGGATATATCACGGACCCCGCCCGCTATGATGCGGCACGAGCGGAACTGCTAAAGCTCGCCAGTGAACTCAGGCCGGCCAGCGAAACGAAGCCTGTGGCGCACAAGCCGTAGCCCCCTAATTCTCAGAGAATTCGGCCGGGATCAGGGCATCCAGTTCGGTCTGAAATCCGCGCGTGCGGAAGGCCAACCCGACAATGCCGCAGGCGCACCAAATCACGCCGATCCACAGCGCAACCGACGACAGGTTGATGAACACGTAGAAGCACACGAGAAACCCGCCAAAAGGCAGAATGAGATTCCGCAAGAATCCCGAAACGCCGCGCTCCGCGTTTCTCACGAAGTAGTGCTGCACCACGCAGAGGTTCACGCACATGAACCCGAAGAGCGCGCCAAAGTTGACCGCCTCCGCGGCGAGGCGGAACGAAAAGAAGAATCCGCCGATCACGGAAACCAGACCGACGGTGAGCACGCCGAAGGTGGGCGTGGAGAAACGCGGGTGGATGTAGGTGAAGATCTTGTGCGGCAGCAGACGGTCCCGGCCCATTCCGAAGAGCAGGCGGGAAGCGCTAGCCTGGCCGGCAACCGCGCTGGACATGCCCGCCACCAGCAGCACAAACGTCACCAGCGAGAACAGCGCATCGCCCCCCGCGAGGCGGGAAACGTCGAGGAATGCGGTATCCACGTCGGGGTAGGTGGTGAAATCCGGCCAGAGCGATTGCGCCAGGTAGGCCTGCAGCACGAACAGTGCCGCCACGATCAGGCAGACCAGCACGGTGGCCCGGCCGATATCGCGGCGCGGATTGCGGCTGTCTTCCGCGAGGGTGCTGATGCCGTCAAAGCCGAGATAGCTGAAGGCGGCGATCGAAGTTCCGGCCATCACCGCGCTCAACGAAAACGTCTCCGGGTTGTAAAACGGTTTCCACGTGAACCCGCCGGTTGCACCCGGGTCCGCCTGAAGAATTCGTATGGCTGCAACCACAAACCAGACAACGGAAACCGACATGATGACGATCATCACCAGATTGGCCTGGTTCGTGATGCGCAACCCAAAGAGATTCGCGGCGGTGATCAAAAAGGCCACAAGAACGATCCACACGCCGTAGGGAATCTCGGGAACCAGACGCGCGGCGGTAAGCGAAATATAGATTACGCTGAGCATCGGGATGAGCAGGTAATCGAGCAGCATCGTCCATCCGGTTGCAAAGCCGAGGATGGGGTGGAGCGAACGCCGCGTGAAGGTGTAGGCGGAGCCGGCCGCTGGGTATGCGGCGGACATGCGCCCGTAGCTCAGCGCAGTGAGAACCATCGCGAACATCGCGAAAATGTACGCGAGCGCCATGTGGCCGCGCGAGACGCTGCTGACAATCCCGAACACCGGGAAAGGCGCCGTCGGAGTAATAAAGGCAATGCCGAAAAGAATAAGGCCGGATAGTCCCAAGACCGGCCGGAACGATTTCGGCTGCTCCGCGGGGGCGCTCATCGGGCGCTCTCCGCGCCGCACCAGCGGCACACGAAGTGCGCGAGCACGCGTGTCGATTCCACGAGCGAGGGGATATCCACATACTCGTCCGCCTGATGCGCACCGCCGCCTTCAGGCCCCCACATGAGGGCGGGGATCTGGAAACACTTCTGAAAAATGTACATGTCGCTGGGGGCGTCCAGGCCCTCCACGCGAGTTTGCGCGCCACAAGCCTCGGCCACCGCACTGAACTCTACCACAAGCGGGTTTGAGAGCGGAATCGAACAGCCGGGTAGCCAGCGCATGGGGAACTGCACAGAGGGCGCAACGGGAAACAATTCCGGCCGCGCGGCGACCGTGTCCCGCAACCATTCGTGAAACTCCCGCTCCACGTCTTCCTGGGATTCCTCCGGCATCGCCTGCCAGTAAATCTCCACCTGGCAGCGTTCCGGAACCGTTAGCGGCTGCACCCAGCCCCACTTGCCGGTCGCGATGTTGGTCACCCAGACCGCGAACGGCTCCGAGGAACTGGCGAAATAAGGGTTGACGGCCACGCGCCGCTTCCGGCGCTCCTGAAACGCTTCGACTCGCGACAACAGATGTTGGAGTTGGTCCACGACGCGAGTGCGCACTTGCTGTTCCCCGAGGATGCCACCAGGGCCGAACAGCGTGACGTGCGCCGTCCTGCCGCCACGTTGCGCCGGGCAGATGCAGAAGCCGGTCGATTCTCCAATTACGGCGGCATCGGCGAGGTAGCCGCGAACGCGCGCGGCCAGCGTCCCATTCGCTCCGCCGAACTCCTCGTCCACCACGGTCTCAAAGGTGAGATCGCCCTTCAGACGGATTCCGGCCAGGTGCAGCGCGCGCAGGACGGTGAGATTCATCGCGACGCCGGCCTTCATGTCCCAGGCGCCGCGGCCGTATAAACGGCTCTCTTCGAGATCTTCACCCCACGGGGATCGCGTCCACTCCACCGGGGTATCGATCGGCACGGTATCGATGTGCCCGGAGAGAATCAGCGAACGCCCGCTTCCAGATCCCTTCTTCCGCGCATTCACGTTCGGCCGGTTGGCGTATGAGCGGCCCGGCCGGAACTCGGAATGGGCCGTGAGCGAAGCGACCTCCGTGAGGTCATAGACATCCGGCTCCCAGCCAAGCTCACGAAGCGCGGTGGCCACTTTCCGTTGGCAGGCCGCTTCTTCCCCGTTGGGGGGGATATTTTGAGACGGGGTGCCGACCAGATCGCGCAGTGTGGCAATCAACTGGGGTTCGAGAGAGCGCAGCGCGGCGTCGAGTGCTTCGAGTGGCTGATCGGCGACTAGGGACAATCGTGCGTTCCGTTGGCGGCTGCCAGGCTCACTCATCAGATCTATGTACTCCTTCCACCAGTGTGCAATGACGCGGGCGCTCCCGCGAAATGCGCGTCACGCTAAGCCGGCCCGGCCCCACGCATGGCGTCCCCGAGCGAGACCACCTCGCGAACGGGTTTCCCACCTGGATGGAGCTTGGCAACGGTCTCCACAAGCCCATAGGCTGAAGGAACTCGCCCGAGGAAGGCCACTTCCCTGGGCGCGATCAGCGCAGCTACTTCGGGAATGTCGGTATGGCGCAACGCATGCATCACGGCGGGGCCGTCCCAATGGCTTTCGGGCGGGCGATCGAGCACCACGCGGGTGATGCGGCTATCCATCGCTCCCGCGTAAATCGCCACCATGCCCATGGCTTTGCGCCCGTACACGCTCAGTGAGGTGATGGGCAGCTTTTCGCCGACGATGAGGAAATCCGCGGCACGCAAGACATCGTGCAATTGGAGAGTTTCGAGCGTCGTGCCGAGGAGCGCAGCCGACATCTTCGTCTCCGCCATCTCCGGGTTCGTCATTCCGTAATCCACGCAGCGGGGGCGCAGGACCAGCACGGCATGTTCCGGCAGGATGGAGAGAATATCGTCATAGTCGATGCCGTAGACCAGGTCGTCGGCGCCCTTCAGGTAGATCAAGGCGGACTGTGCGCGGGCGGGGGATTTCGGCAGGAAGAGTTGGCCGCTTACGGTGAGCGCCGGTTCGGTATCGAACTGCACATTCCAGCCCTCGGCGTAGCGCTCCGTCCAGTTTTGAACGCGGGTTTTGCGGGTGGCAAAGGGAGTGTCGCGGGATGCGAGGCCGCGAAGTATCCGGGCGGAGAGAGCGTTGCGAAGCACGGCGCCCCGCTGCTTCCACTGCGCTAGGCTGGTGATCCGCGGCACGGCGGCGGCCGGGATGAAGCTCCTATCGATTCCTTCGTTGCGCGCATCCTTCGGGGCGGTGGGCAACACTCTGAGGACGGAAGGATCCGCTTCCCGAACGATGCCTTCCTCCGTATACTCCGGGCGCGCGTCGGTGAGCCATTGGGAGATCCATAGGCCCGCCGCTTTTCGGTAGGCGGGAGTGTCTTCGTGGCCGGTGTTGTCTTCAAACGTGGCGAGCTTCTCTTCCGCTCCATACCACTGGTAGACCGTTCTCAATTGCCGCTCAACCACTTCATATCCGGAGGGCGGAAACGAAACGTCGCGGCGGG
>JADYZL010000433.1 GCA_020853155.1 Bryobacterales bacterium | reverse complement strand
GCGGGCGGAATGTCGGCAACCACCGCGCGGATCTGGTCCGCCACCATGCCCGGCGACATCACCTGCACGCGGCTCACGTTCGTGGTGTTCTGCACCGTGAGCAGCGTGATGGCGGCTTCCCCATAAACGCCGAACTGGTGAAAGGTTTTGAGGTCCGCTTGGATGCCCGCGCCTCCACTCGGGTCGGAACCGGCAATGGTGAGGGCGGCCGGCCGTTTAGAGAAACCGGGCAGGGGCGTCGATTGCAAATTGGGCATGAGATCCTGGCCCTGGGATTTCCCCTGTGGCCTGTATTCATTCTGTGAGATTTTCGCGATTTGCCCAACTTTGTGTGAGAATTTTCCCCTTGTCGGGGGACTTATTCCGTAGACGTCCGATTTCCGGCGGGAATCGTTCGAGTAAGGAGGCCCTGCAAATGGGCGGAAACGCAATGCCACGAAGCATGGCGCGGCGGGCATCCCGCTGGCGAACCCGCGCGTGCGCCGGCATGCTTTGCGCCGCGCTTGTGGTGCAGCCCCTTCTGGCCCAATCGATATCGGGCAAGCCGGCGAATCCGGAACCCGGCCAATCCGCTCCCACCCGGTTGCAGATCAAGGTGCTCACCCCCGTGCCGCTGCACGAACCGCCGGGTGCGCTTTCCGCGAATCAGGTAACCGTGCAGGTGCTCGATGGCTGGGGCATGCCCGTCCCGGGGGCCACCGTCAGCTTCCGGCTTCCGGAAGCCGGGCCAGGCGGCGTGTTCCTGAATGGGCTCAGCACCGAAGTGGCCATTGCGGATCGGGAAGGCAAGGCCGCCGTGCGCGGCTTCGACTGGCGGGCCGAAACCGGCACTAGTTTTCTCCACGTGATTGCGGCCTACGGGGAAGTCCGCGCCGGGGCGATGGTGGAGGTGCAGTTGAGCCGGAAGTTGGCGGCATCGCCCCCAGTCGCCGCACCAGCGGGAGCCGCGCAAACGGGCGCTCCCGCGTCCGCGCCGCCCTCCGCGTTTCCTTTGCCGGAGGAGAGCCGCGCCGTGAGAATCACCGCCGCTCCGCCGGATGCGGTTGCCCGAAGACAGGAGGAGAGACGCCCAGCCATTGGCGAAAGCCCCGCCGCGGCGGTGGAGTCTGCGGCGACCAAAGCGGTCATTCCCCATCCCATCGCCCCTGCGCCGCGCGAGAGGACGCCCCCCGCGCCGCCCGCCGATTACCAGTCCCCGAATACCGCGGACACCGCCTCCTACGTGACCGTGAAGCGCAAGCGGGGTGGAGGGAGCAGAATGTTGCTGATCCTCGCGGTGGCGGCGGCTGCGGCCGGAGGGGCGGTGGCGGCCGTGGTTGCTGGCGGAGGTTCCGCTCCGCGTGGAGGGAACAACTCCGGCGGCGCGGGTTCCGTGGGTGTCACCATCGGCAGCCCCAGCATCACTGTCACCGGAGGCGGCCAATGATGCGCGCGCTCTGGCTGCTGCTGCTCCTCATGCCCGTCCCCGCGCTTCGGGCAGAACTGCAGTTGTGGCTCGTGGGTGCGACGACGGATCCCGAAACCTGGTCTCCCGTCCCCGGCTTCAAGCAGACCCAATGGAGTAACGGCTCCACGCTGGATGTGAATACGATCAGCCCGTTCCGCGAGAACGACATCCTGGATCTGCGCTTCGAGCTGCGAAAGGTGGGCGCCGGCAGCGAAGACATCTCCGGACTGGCCGTTAACGGAATTCAGAACCCTTGCGGGCAGAGCGGATGGATCAATGGAACGGCATTCCAATGGATGAAGGACCAGCAGATGCTTCCCGGTCTGCTGGGTTCGGGCGGCAAGTACGTCTTCGAAGTTCGCTTCCTCCCGCCCAAGCCGCAGTGCTATGCAGCGTACTTGACGGTGGCGAATCTCGTGTTCACACTCCGAGGCGCCGCTTCCGGGCGCACCACCATGTACGAGATCGATACGTTGGGGCAGCGCCAGCTAATCAACGGATCCACGTCCGATTTCGGCAACATCCGCCAGGGAGAGAGCTACATCAAGAGCTACCGCATCGTGAATAGCACCGGCGCACCAGTGGTCATCGCTCCGCCGGTGCTTCAAGGCGAAACCACGCCCTGGTCGCTGGCCGAAGCGCCCGAAAGCGACCGGACGGTGCCCAAGGATGGATTCTACGAGTTCAAAGTGGAGTTCCGGCCCTCGCGCACCGGCCTGAGTAATGCCACGCTCACCGTGGATGGCCGCACCATCAAACTGGTGGGCAATGGTTTGGCCGGGGTGATGCCCGATTTCCGGCTGCTGCCCTCGGCCATGGACGTCGATAGTGCGAGTCAGGCCGACGCCCGCATCGAACTGGTTTCCCCGGCGGCGCAGGCGGTGACGGGCACGCTCAACCTCGTCTTCGAGGGCGATGAGGGGGGCATGCCCGACGATGCGAAGATCCAGTTCATCGCGACGGGTTCCCGCACCATCTCCTTCCGTGTCCCCGCCGGCGCCACGAAGGCGCAGTTCGCGGGCGGACCGAACGAAGCGGCTCTGTTCCAGACGGGCGCTTCCTCGGGGAAGATCCGCCTGGTGGCCACTCTCGGCCAGTGGGAGCACTCGGCCCAGTTAAGTATTCGCTCGGATGCGCCCAAGCTGGTTTCGG